>DASRFG010000032.1 GCA_035651655.1 Terriglobales bacterium | reverse complement strand
TTTCATAGTTCGGCGGCCTCTAAAGGATTCCCCTATCTCACAGGGCGTGAGCAGGAAGCAATGCTGTTATATCGCCCCAGATATCGGCATCCCGAACGCACCACCAAGCCCGGCAACCTCGCGGAGGCTGAAGCCATAGGTTCTGGCCTTACTCCGCTCTACGCGGATCTTGCCGATTTCATGCTGGACGTCGAGACACCGAACGGAGAGCGGCTCGGCATTGATGATCCGCGGCTGATGAGCATGCTGCGCGAGGGCATTCGCGACCGGCATGAGCTGACCCTGCTTCGCTCCCATCGAGCGATGACGGATTGCCGTCCGGTCTCGATCTTTTCACTGCAAACCGTGCGCCAGCTGAGCAAAGAGTTTGGCATCGATTTGGACAAGCGGCGATTCCGCGCGAATCTTTATGTAGATCTCGAATCCGTAAATGCTTTCGCCGAAGAGCAGTTCGTGGGCCGGACTTTACGGGTAGGTGCAAGAACGGAGATCGCAGTGGTTGAACGAGACTCTCGCTGCAAGATGATCACGCTCGATCCCGACAGTGCAGATCCGAACCCCGAGGTGATGCGGCGGTTGGCTCGCGATCATGAAGGCAAGGCCGGGATCTACGCCGTTGTCCTGGTCGAGGGGACTATCCGGCCGGGTGACGAAATCGCTCTATTGGATTGAGGTAAATCACAGCTCCACTACGCTAGAGAATAGCGCTGTTATCCCGCGACCGCCGACCACTTCTGCCTAGAACCTCCGTAACTATGCCCTCGTGACCTGTTCAAAGGTAAGCTGGTTCCGGACGGCACTACATTGCACTCGACATGGGAGACCCACAAATGGCCAGAAACTGGCTCGTAGTATTCGCGCTGGTTGGAGCGCTCGGACTGTTCACACCAGCAGCCACGGCGCAGGGCAGAGGAGAGGGGCACGGCAGAGGGCATCACGGGGATGATGACGATCAGGGCTGGAACCGCGAAGGCAGATATGAAACTCGTGCCTACCGTGACCGCGATGATCGTCCCCCTGGATGGAGTAAGGGCAGGAAAACCGGATGGAGAAACTGCGGCCTTCCTCCCGGGCACGCAAAAAAGCATGGATGCCGCACCTACGTTCACGAAGGTCGGCGGCACTATTACTACGAGGACGATGACGGCCGTATCATTGTTCGCCGGCCAGTGGTCCAGATTCATGGCAGCGTGGACGTTGTGCGTTAATCTCCCCCGCACCCAGCGGCTTTGAAAAGCTCCTTAGACAGAGTACACTTGGGCTCCATACCCGGCTCTGCGGTCAGGAATTTGCTCCCAGCCGCCATTCGTGAAAAGAAACCATTTGAACTGCCGTGGCTTTTTCTCCGCAGCACTCTCGGTGCTGTTCCTTGCTCTGGTAACATCGGCCCAAACCGTTGTCCCGGAATCGCCCAGCAGTCTGTCCCCGCAACCGCTCTCCGCCCATCAGAAGTTTGACGTTTTTCTGCGGTATAGCTACGCGCCAACGAATTTCCTTGCTGCCGCAGCCTCGGCGGGGATTTCGCAGGCTGCCGGCAGCACCTCGGGTTACGGACAAGGCGCCAGCGGTTACGGCAAACGATTCGGCGCCGAGCTCGCGGGCAGCGAGACCGGCCTGTTCTTCAGCAATTTTCTTTTACCGACGATCTTGCACCAGGACCCGCGCTATTTTCGCCGTGGCACTGGCGGTTTTTTCAACCGTGTCTGGTATGCGGGAACGCGCGCGCTGGTCACCCGCCGTGATGACGGTTCCCCGGCGCTGAATACCTCTGTCCTGATGGGCACCGGAATCTCTGCCGGTCTTACTAATTTGTATTACCCCGATGCCGATCGCGGAGCCATTCAAACCCTTGGCCGCTACGGCGCGCAACTCGGCGGTGTCGCCAGTTTCAATGTTCTCCGCGAATTTTGGGGCGATGTCCGCGGCAAGGTGCCTCGCCGCCATCATCGCCAGCCGGCATCCTCAGACGCCACTCAGTAACCTAGCCCCGGGGAATTTGTGTTGCTTCTAACTTTGCAGATGTATTTTGCGCCCGGACCTTACGAGGTAACTTCAAGCCCACTCTTTCCCAGGCACTCCAGGCAAACCAAACGCCGCTCCGTTGACCTGTATGTCTTAAACAATTAGGATATATCTCTTAATATATTCAGACATCCGGCGTTTCCAGAGAAGAGGGCAAGTTGCTCTTTGCTGCGCTTGCGATTTGGGGACTCGTCCAGGTTGCACCACCCCCTAAGAAGTGCTACTGCATGCCCAACGGCAAGATCCTGTGCATTTCAGGCCGGAAGCTGGACCTCTATGGAAACAAGAACAAAAAATCCTTACCTCCTGCTAGGAACAAGCAATCCAGGCATCTACAGACGCACACGAACTCTCCGGATGGGAAACCGTGCATTTATGACAAGAGCCTGTGGAAGACGAGGCACAGAGCGCATTAGGAACACCGAGGCGGAGCAGTCCCGAAAAGGGGGGCAGGCGTTAGCGGATATTGCAGCATTGAATAAGAGTCGTATGCCGGTTGTCGAGTTGGGCGTCGCTTTGATGCCTCCCGACAATTTTCGAACAGAATAATGCAGTAGGAGATTTTCGAGGTTACTGGTCCAATACCTCTCTCACCTTGAGCGCCAGCGCGTCTAGAGTGAACGGTTTCGGCAGGAACGCTGTTCCAGCATCGAGCACGCCGTGTTGCACGATGGCGTCTTCCGTATAACCCGAAAGATAGAGTACCTTCATCTGAGGGCGTAGTTCCGCGAAGCGTTTGGCCAGGTCGCGCCCGCTCATTCCCGGCATCACCACGTCCGTGATCATTAAATCAATCTTTTGTCCCCGGGCTGCTATCTGCAACGCCTGGTCCCCATGGGTGGCCACCAGCAACTTAAAGCCGCGCGCCTCCAGCGCTTCCTGTACCAACTCACGCACCGACTCTTCATCTTCCACCAGCAACACCGTTTCAGTACCTCCGCATGCGCTGTGCAATGTCTTCTCCGGTCCGTTCTCTATTGCTTCATTGTCTATGCGGGGCAGATACACTTTGAACGTCGTTCCCCGGCCGATCTCGCTATAGGCAAAGACGTACCCGCCGCTCTGCTTCACAATCCCGTACACCGTCGAAAGCCCCAACCCGGTGCCCTTGCCCTTTTCCTTGGTGGTAAAGAAAGGCTCAAAGATGCGCGACTGGGTTTCCGCATCCATGCCGCAGCCGGTATCGCTTACCGCCAGCATGACGTAGCTTCCTGCTTGCACGTGTGCATGCGCCCGCCGGTATGCCTGATCAAGCTCCACGTTGCAAGTCTCGATGATCAACTTGCCGCCACTCGGCATGGCATCACGCGCATTGACGGCGAGATTCATGATTACCTGCTCGATCTGCCCTGGATCAGCTTTGGTCCTCCCCAGGTTGCGCTCCAATCGCACCGTCAAATCTATGTCCTCGCCGATCAGCGGCCGCAGGAGCTTGCTGATGTCGCTCACCACGGTGTTCAGGTCAATCACTTTCAGCTCGAGAAGCTGTTTGCGTCCGAACGCTAGGAGCTGTCTGGTCAGGCCCGCTGCACGCTCGGTGGCTTTCTGAATTGCCTCCGCCTTTTTGCGCCGCGGATCGCTCTCGCCCAATTGATTCAGCAACACCTCGGTATAGCCGCTGATCACCATCAGCAGGTTGTTGAAGTCGTGCGCCACTCCTCCTGCCAGGCGGCCCACGGCCTCCATCTTTTGGGCCTGCCGAAACTGATCTTCCAGCATACGTTGGTCGGTCACGTCTTCAGCAATCATCTCCAGCAGTTCCGCGCCGTTTTCCTGTGTGACCGCCTGCCCGCTCAGCCGAACTCTGATCGCGCTGCCATCTTTCCTCTTCCACTTCACTTCGACACTATCAATGCGTCGAGTGCGCAGGTGTTCCCGTTCGAGCCGCTCTCGCTCTTCACTGCTGAAATAGACGTCTTCCCTCGGATCGAGCGCCAGCACTTGTTCAGCAGAGTCGTAGCCCAGCATCGCCACCAGCGCTGGGTTCACATCCAGAAAGCGACCATCGAGCGTGGACCGGTAGATGCCATACACTGCGCTCTGTACCAGCGAACGATAGCGAGCTTCGGAGAGTCGTAGCGCCTGTTCGTGACGTTTATGGTCAATTGCGCTCGCCACGTGCTGCGAAACGAAGGTCAGAATTTCTTTTTCGTGCTCCCGGTAGCGGATACCTCCGCTATAGCTCTGCACCACCAATACGCCAAATGTGGCATTGCCCGTCTTTAAGGGTGCGCCCAGCCAGTCAACCGAGGGGGCGCCGATGGATTCCACCTTGCCCAGACGAACCAGCTCCTCAAACACGTCCGGTGTGGCCAGGAGGGGCTCTCCGGTACGCAGAACGTATTCCGTCAATCCCTTTCCCAGTGGCTTGGCTTGTGGAGGCGAATCCTCTTCGTCCACGAAATAGGGGAAATTGAGTAGTTTGGCCGTGGAATCGTAGAGAGCGATATAGAAATTTTGCGCATACATCAACTCGCCGACAATTCCATGAATTGAGGCATAGAATTCCTGCAGGTCTTCTGCTGAATTGGTCTTCTCGGCTATGCGGTAGAGCGCTGACTGGAGCGCTTCAGCCCGCTTGTTCTCTGTAATATCCCGAAAAATACCGTAGATTGCGATCTGACCGCCACCCACGCTCACCGGCATTCCAAGAATTGATACATCCACCAGGCTGCCGTCCTTGCGCCGGCGTTTGCTATCGAGGGAGACCTTCTGTCCCTTGGTGATGGCCCCAAAAATAAAGTTGGTTTCACGCGTGCGATCCGGTGGAACGATCAGGTCATGCAGCTTTTTGCCCCTGACTTCTTCTTGTGTATAGCCAAAAAGCCGTGTGAACTCTGGATTGATGTGGGAAACGGTATTGTCCATCTTCAGGATGGCAATAGCTTCCGGGGAACTTTCAAACAGTTGTTCCAGGTAGGCCTTCTGGATCTGCAGGTCCTGAGACTGATGCGCTTCTCCGGCGTGCGGAATGCCCGGGTAGGAAAGGCCGGCGGCCGTGGCGCCATTCTCGTCCAGAGCAGCCTTGCCGTTTTTCCGGACACTTCTAGTTTGTTTGGTGGTGTGGGTGACCTTCTCACCCATGAGTGCCCTCCGCGGGCCAGATCCCGCAGTAATGTTAGGGCCTCAGGCACTTAGTCAAAAGTTACGGTCGTAATTGAAGGATTCTGAGGTGGCGCTCAGATATCGCCGGGCAGCAGATGGAGGGCGCGCTGGATCTTCTCCCGCTGGCCATCTTTAAGGGTAAGGAACTCAAAACCGTGCCGAAACCCGCTGCGATATCTCACCACGGCGCGCAACTTCATAGGCTCGGTGCTTACCGGAAGGGTGAATTCCATGGATACCACTTCTCCCGGCACCAGATCGCCGGTTAATGTGGCGCTCATACCATCTTCGCCGATCTCATTGGAGCGCCCCCAAACCGTGGTGTTGTTGCCATCGCGAAATGCCACAACGAGGATGCGCATATCCACCGCGCAACGCGGGTAGCGGCGCTCATTCCTATGAGACTTGTCTGCCCCTGAACCTGACGCAGCTTCCTTCATACTGACTCCTGGCTGCGGCAGCCACTACTTCCGCCGGCGTCTCGATACGCTGGCTACGAAGAATCTGGCACCGCCATACTGTCGCCCGCCTTTGACCGCTCCGCGTTTGCGCAGGTGGCATGAAAATCAATTGCCGTGGAGCACGTATCCCGGTTCAAGCGGCAGCTTTCCGCCAACCTTGATCACGTTCACTCCACCCGTAATGGAGTACACATCTACCAGGCCCACCGCTCCGGGCATGGTCTCGACTTTCTTTACCACCGCCTCGTCCGAGGTCACGACCACAACCGCTGGCCGATCGGTGCGACCATGATTGGCGGTAGCAAGCAGTTGATTCACTTCTTCCGAAGTCATGCCGTAGGCCTTTTGCAGCACGATCTTCATGTCGCTGGATGCGGGGTTGCGCATGACTAAAGTCACGAACTTACCGTCTGGCCACCGCGAAGTCTGTCCCTTACAGATCTTCACCAGTTCAGCGAATGGAACGCCGCGGACACTATTTTCTTTATTGGAAATGAGCGCGATGTCCTTGGCCGCGCTTTGCGCGCAGCACAAGGCCAACACTGCCGCATAGAATGCAGGCCGAAAGCGCATGATTTCTCCGGAGGATTGGAGCGAATTATATTCTCCCCCAAGAGCACTTCAACTTCCAAAGGTCGTGCGCCTTCCGGAAACTCATCAGCTACTAACGGATGGGATTACCTCCCTAACTTGAACGTTAAGAAGGAACTTGCGAAATAGCATTGAAGGCCGGTCCGGCAGCCTTTTATTCGGGGCGGCCCCGAAAGCTGTGTTGCAGTACAGGGTTGATCCATAGGCTAGGAACAAGCCCCAAAACGAGGGACTCTTGCCGCCCCTAATCGGCTCCCAGCCCAGACACTACTTCTACGGGTACAGGCGGACGGACTTCCCGGTTTAAATGCAGCTGCACCAGCTCCGGATAGGCGTGCATGCCATGTTCCGCCACGTCCAGCCCGTGAAGCTCTTCTTCGTCGCTGACCCGCAATCCCGTAATCGCGTCCACGACTTTGAATAGAATGACCGAGGCGACCAGCCCGTAAGCCAGCGCAGTCACTGTTCCAACAACCTGCACCCAGACATGGACCGTGTATCCGTGGAATCCATGGGGAATCATCGGCGCCCACAGGCCTGCGGCCAGTCCGCCCAGCAAACCCGGAGTGGCGTGTACCGGGCCGACGCCGCATGGATCATCCAACTTCAGCTTGCGTTCAATCCAGCGCGCGGTGAATGGAATCTGCGCCCCTGCCGCCAGGCCGATAACGATTGCAAATAGCGGGTGTACCAGGTGCGCGCCCGAACAGATCGCCACCGCTCCCGCCAATCCGCCGTTCGGAGTAATGATGGGGTCAGGCTTGTGCTGTGCCCAGGTGGCTGCCATGGATCCCATAATTCCGCCGGCAATTGCCGCCAAGGTATTGATCGCCACCAGCGGCAGGTCCGCGGCAATATTTCCATACGACGGTACCGAGCCCAGATTGAAGCCAAACCAGCAGAACATCAGCAGCAGCGCACCCAGGCCCATCATGGGCACATCGTGCGCCTGGCCGCTCAATTTGCGACGGCCGAGATAATGCGCTCCCATTAATCCGACGACACCGCCAACCGCATGAACGCCCAGTGACCCGGCGTAGTCCTGCACTCCCAGCCGCGCCAGAGGACCATTCCATAGAATGTAGGCGAAAACTGGGTACACAACTCCGACATAAAGTCCGGCGAACAGCAGGTACGCGGAAAACTTCATGCGCCCGGAGAAACATCCGCTGGGAATCGCGCACGAGACCAGCGCGAACATCAGCGAAACGAAGAAGGTGATCGAATGTCCCCCATCATTGATGAACTGCCACGGCAGGCGCCATCCATTCGGCATCGCGGCCAGCGGCCAGCCGTATTGCTTGATGGCGAAGCCACCCACCAGGAACACAATGATTCCCAGGCCGAGGTGCCCCGTCATCTTCATCATGACGTTGCTCACGTCGTGCGAGCGCACCTGTCCGCCCTCCAGCAGGAAAAAGCCCGCCTGCATGAGGAATATCAAACTGCCCATGGACAGCAGCCATAACCAATAGACGTTCGTTTCCACACTACCCCCCAATTGTTGCGAAGCAGCAGCTATGTTCTTACGTGGATTTGTTGGACAACGGAAATTCAAAATTTTTATCGCGAAGATAAGGAAAACCACAGGCAAACTTTTGCACTTCGCGCACAGTTTGTAAGTCACAGTTACAGAAGGAGATCGGCCTCCGAGAGTGACGTCCGGCGTTATAATCCGGTGCAATATTGCAGGTGCACCATGAAAAATCAACCTCTCACGACCCCAGCAGATTCTCCGCAGCAGGCCTCAATCTTCGACCGCCGCACCTTTTTGAAGGCCGGAGGCGCCGCCCTCGCAGGGTCCGCATTGTCCCTGCCCGCCAGCTCTTACACACGTATCCTCGGCGCAAATGATCGGATTCGGCTCGGGCAGCTGGGGTGCGGCGATCGCAGCGGCGGTCACGTACACATGGTCCACGTTGCCTCGCGGCGCGTACCGGTCGAAACGGTTGCGGTTTGTGATCTTTGGAGTTTTGCGCGTGAGCGCCGCGCCTTGGATGTGCACAAAAGATTTGGTCGCGCTCCTGGCTCTTACAAGCATTACGAGGAGATGCTCCGGCAACCGGATATTGACGGGGTGATGATCGCCACCGGCGATTTCCAGCATGCCAAGCTTTGTGCCGACGTGGTCCAGGCTGGGAAGGATTGCTACGTTGAGAAACCCTTCGCCAACGACCTGCAGGAAGCAAAGGACGCCCGCAGCGTCATCAAGTCATCCCGACAGATTGTTCAAATGGGGACGCAGCACCGTAGCGAGCCTTATCCCATCGCGGTGCGAGACATTTTGCGCACCGGCCGCATCGGGAGAATCGTCAAAATCGAGCAGGAATGGGCGGTGAACATGGAACGTTGGCGCGGCCGCCCGGAAGTAAAACAGCTGCGCGAGCAGGATACAGACTGGAACCGGTGGCTCCTCGGTCGTCCGTGGCAGCCCTTCGATCCGCAGGTTTATTTGGAGTTTCGCCTGTACAAGAGATTTTCATCCGGCATTTTTGATCAATGGATGAGCCACGCCGTGGATCTCGTCCACCTCTGGACCGGCGCTACCTACCCCGAGAGCGTGGTCTCAAATGGCGGCGTGTTCGTGTGGAAAGACGGGCGCGAGAATGCCGACACCATTACTGCGGCATTTAACTATCCGCAAGGATTCCTGTATTCGTATTCCACTCACTTCGGCAACAGCTATCGCCCCTTCACCCGCATATTGGGCACCGAAGGCACGATCATGAACTATGGCGGTGAAGGCTCATCGCTTTTCGCGGTCACGCGCGAGGGTGGGCGTCACGAAGATGGCCCAGTCACTTACAAAGCTGCGTGGGACATGGGCCCCGCAGCCGACCACGCGGAAATGGTGAAGGTTCCAGGCGTGCCGGCCAATTCCGACGGCCCAGACGATGACGATACTCATCATCTCGAAAACTGGCTGCAGGCAATGCGCGACCGCAAGCAGCCGAATGCCACGGTTGACGATGGCTTCTCCCACTCCATTGCCTGCATGATGGCCAACCAGGCCTACTGGAGCGGCAAGCGCATCTACTGGGACGCGCAAAAAGAAGAAATGACGGAAGCGCTGCCGACAGCTGCGTAGCCGGCACACGACGTTACGGGCACATGATGAGTTACCAAAGAATCTGTCCAACCGTGAGTCGCCGACTTGCGTATCCAGAGTACAATTTCAGAATATGAACAACTCACTCCGGTGGGTGTCGCTTCTGCTTGCGCTGGTCTGTTTTGCCGCACTTGCTCTTGCACAGGCACCTGTGGACTTGGCCGACGAGCCATATCACAGCTTGCTCATCCAGAACGATTACCTGCGCGCGTTCCGTGTTGAAATCCCGCATCTCAAGAGCACGCTCCTGCACAAGCATAGCCACGATTACGTGGTCATCACTCTGGTGGACAGCAACATCAAACAAGCCAGGGCGGGGGAAGCTCCCATCACCTATCCTCGATACGCGGGTGATATCCGTTATATCCATGGCGGTATTGCACACACCATGATCAACGATGAAGCCATGACTTACCGGAATATTACTGTTGAAATCGCCAAACCCGACAATTCGCTTTACGACAGCTTCCGCACTCAGGACTCTTTTCGTGACGTTCTCAGTCCTGGCGTGGACCCCCATGCCAAATATGCTGTCACTCTCGACAAGACCGGCGTAAAGATCTGGAACGTGCAGTTGTTGCCCGGAGACTCACAGGTGAGGTCTCAACACCCTAGTCCCGGAGAACTGATTGTTGCTCTAAACGATGTGGACCTTAAGCAGGATGGTCCGAATGGAAGCGAAACTCTTCGGCTCGGTCAGGGAGAGGTTAAGTGGTTGGCAGGCGGCGCTCCTTACGCGTTTACCAATACCGGCAAAGATCCCGCCCAATTCGTAATCTTTGAAATGAAGTAGAAGTGGCAGCCCGCTTACGCCGCTCCTGCCTGCCGTACGGGTTGCGCCTCGAGCGGCAGGAATACGGAAAAACAAGTGCCGCTGCGGCCGGGACGTACGCAACTCCTCACCCGGATAAATCCTTCGTGCTTCCGCACTATGCCGCTGATGACCCACAGACCCAGTCCGGTGCCTTTCTCGCCCTTGGTGGTAAAGAACGGATCAAAGATCTTCTTCAAGTTTTCCGGTGTGATCCCGCGCCCTGAATCCGCTAACACCACGCGTACGCCCCTGCGCTCGGGACGGGCCCAATCACGCGATTCGAATATATGCACTTTGAGGCTTCCAAACTGGTCCACGGCGTCAAGCGAGTTCAAGATAAGGTTGGAGAACACCTGCCGCATTTCACCGGGGAAAGCCATGACCGTCCCCTGAGAGCGATATCGCTTTTCCAAACGAATCTGTTTGGTGTCGATGCGACGCTCGTAAATCGAAATTACATCCTCAACGACGCGCGACAACTCCACATTGGTCGGAGAAGAAGCCTCGCGGTAGAAGCCCAGCGTCTGCTTGGTGATGTGCACCACCCTCTGTAACTCCTGTTGCGCAAGTCCCAGGTAACGCCGCCCCGCGCGGTCCAGATTGGGATGATTCTCCAGCAGATAAAGCACGTTGGTGATGGACTCCAACGGGTTGTTGATTTCATGGGCGATCATGGCGGCCAGGCGTCCGGTTGCCGCCAGCTTCTCTGTTTCTCGAAGCGCCCGTTCTGATTGCTGCTTCTGCCCCACATCGCGCAAGATCAACGAGTAGAGCTTGTGGCCGTCGCTCTCCGTCTGGGAAATAGTTCCTTCGATCGGAAACTCTTCGCCGTTGGCCCGCAACCCCATCAGCTCCCCGCGGGAATACATGGAACGGCTGGAGCCACCGTTGTCCGCTAACTCCCGGATGTGTCTGCGATGCACCTCGCGGAAGCGCGCCGGGACAAAGCGCTCGAAGGAAAGTCCGAGCGCCTGGCTGGCAGGAATCTGGAACATCCTCTCCGCCGCCTGGTTGAAAACTGTGATTTTTTGCTGAGCGTCTATGGTGGTGATGGCGTCCATGGCCGAGCCGATAATTCCGGTCAGCCGAGCAGCTGTCGTTCGCAAGGTCTCCTCTGCTTGCTTCAACTCGCTCACGTCGTAGTAGGTGGTCACGGCCGCGATGATCCGGCCTTCCGAGTCGCGCACTGGCGCCGCGCTGGCTCGCAGTTTTCCTCTCTGGCCGTCGCGGCGCAGGAAATCCATTGCCTCGCCTGTGACCACTTCTCCATCACGCAAAGCGCGGACCAGCGGCCAACGTTCCCACGGCTGATCAGGAAAGAGTTCGGCGAATTGCGCGTAATCTTCGAGGCAGCAGATCGGCCCAGCATTGCCGTGCTGGGCGATTTCCTTCATTTGTTTATTGCTCAGCAGGATTCTTCCCGACGGAGCCTCGGCTATCAGCACCCCTGCCGGCATCTGGTTCAGCACCGCTTCCAATAACGCGCGTGATTGTTCGCTAAGGCGGGAGGCTTCTTGGGTTTCCCTATGCAGTCGCGCAGTGTCCGCGGCTTGCGCGCAGCGGCCGGCCAGATCCTCAGCCAACGCCAACTCAGTCTCGGTGTATTTGTGTCCAGATTCGGCAGAAATAAAGCTGAGCGCCCCCAGCGTACGGCCTTGGGCGACCAGCGGCACGCAGATGTACGATTTGAAACCCAACTCGTGCAGCATCAGCAGGTGTTGAGTGTCATGTGCCGCTTGCCTCAGGGTGTCTTCCGAGATTTCGCTCACCAACTCGGATTTTCCGGTGCGTACCACGTTGTGAGGGCCAGAAGTGGAGGAGGAGTCAGGCGGATAGCGATGCCGCATTTCACGAGCAAGGTCAAGTTTCCAGGGATCGAAGTGCGCCATCTCCAGGGTGCGCAAATCTCCCTGCTCGTCCACCAGGTCAACAACGCACCAATCGGCAATTTTAGGCACTGCCAGGCGCGCTACTTCAGCCAACGTGCTCTCATGGTCCAGGGAGGATGCCAATATCCGGCTGGCCTCAGCCAGGAAAGCTGCCCGCTGCTCCGCCCGCTCGGCCGCCAGGCGCGCCGCCTGTTCGCGTCTCAGCAACTCTGCCCGCTGCCCTTCGGCTTCCTGTCGCCGGCCAATTTGCGAGCGCAGCACTGCTGGCCAGCACATCAGCAGCTCAACCAATACGAATATTCCGAAACGGATCCAGTTCTCCCATCCGCTAATAGCCCATGACCAAGCCGGCGGCAGCATGAAATAACCCGTCGCCAGGGCGCCAAAGGCAACGGCGAGCAGGCCGGGCACCAGTCCGCCATACCATGCGCTGAGCATCACCGCCACATAGAGGAGTCCGAAACCCGGATCAACACCCAAGCGGGAAAGTTCGAGATTGAGCGCCATGGCCGCGGCGATACTCAGCAACGCAACGCCAAAGCGAGCAGGCCAGGGACGCTCAGGCGCGTCGCGGAAGATGCTCCAGAATGATCGGCGATTGTTTACGGAGGCCTGCATGTTCTCTGGTTTGATGCTGAAAGGCCGTACTGGCGTACGGCCTATTGATTCTAAAATCCAAAAGACTAACAGTTTGTGCGATTTTGGGCAAAAGTGCAGCTTATGTTGTGCCTGCGCAACTCGCGGAGAATGCGATGATTTAAGGTAGCCCGTACAACTTTGCCGCGTTGCCGATCAGTACCATGCGAGCGAGTTCCAGCGCGCGCTTCCGGGTAATCTCCCCATCATTCATCATTCCGGTCAGCGCCAAGGCCAAGGCCTCGCGACCGCTGCTGGCCACCACGTAACCGATCGAATCCCAGTCGTACTCTGGTGTACTCCCGGGAAACAGGTCTGTCCCAAATATCACCTTTTCCGGGTACCACTCCAGCCAGTCCCGGACTACCCCGCTGAGGGCCCGGGTGGAGATCATCCAATCCTGCTCGGAAAAGTCGGCGTATACGTTGGGATGGCTCAACTCGAACGCTGTTACCTTGGTAAAAGGGCCAGATCCGCCGTGGATGAGTACAAAGTTGGTCTTCCGCAGCGAGGCGTCATTGAGCACCGTGTCCAGCAATCCGGGATTGGCCCCACTCACTTCAAAGTAGCCTCCGCACCCGGCGCCGGTATGGATGTGCACCGCCAGCCCCAACCTGCCGGCCTCACCCGCAATCTCCCGAAACAACGCGTTCTGCACTTTTAGGTAATCGGCTTTGCCGGGCACGCCCCCACGCGCATGTTGTGCATAGATCCGCGCCGCTTCTTCCCGCTCGGGATCGCCAAAATTCAGGGTCCGTAAGTATGCTGCTTCAAACTTCACCGCCACCGCTCCCGCCTTCTTCTGCCGCTCGAGCGTCGGCTTGATGATGCTGGTCACGTACTCGTCCAAAGTTGCCGGCAGCAGGTCCACTCCCGATTCGCTCATATAACGCTTTAGGAGCATCTCCTCCCGCCCATAAAAGAACTTCCGATCGGGGGTGTCATTTGCCACCGACTGGTTATTCAGCGGCAGCATCAGCGCGTCGTCGAACGGCACCCACATGAATCTCGGCGGCTTCAGCCCTGGTCCCATCCCCACCCGGTTCGCCATCATATACTCGATGCCCAACTTGTCCAGCACCCAGGTGGGAAAGTTCTCACCTTGCTCGCGCCGCACCTTGGAAATCGTCTCCCGGAGTTCGGCCAGGTGCTGTGGGCTTTTATCGTTGTAGCGGTAGCCGTAAAGTGCCTTCCAAGCCTGCAAGAACCGAGGATTGTCCGGCCGCGCGATCCATGGGTCGTCCACCGGCTCCAAAAAACCGCCACAGGGCAGCGCGTCGTACTCGTCGTCCTTCTCCCCTGGCCGCACCACCTTGGGCACATGAGTGTGATTGTCCAATGCCTTGATGCTGTTGATCGCCTGCATGATCTGCGGATCGGGCGCCGTCTGCCCCAGAAGCGAGATGCTGCAGGTCCAAATCGCTGCCAATATCACCACTGACTTTGTCATGCTCTTTCCTCGCATGCTGATTCCAACGCGACAGAGTACAACATTCGCTCACCTACCTTGGGCAAATCATCGACGGTGGCGCGATGGTTAACTTGCCCCGCCTGTAATTCCAGTTACAATCTGAGCTGGTTCGAGGGTTGAGTCAGCCAGGCAGCTCTATGTTTTCGGCCCCACTCCGGCATGCATCTAGCCTGATTCTCCTTCTGCTGTTGTGCCCTGCCGCGTTTTCCCAGTCAGATCGCCTTCTGATCACGGTTACCGACGAAAATCACGTGGCCGTCCCGGGCGCCCAAGTCTCGCTTCAGCGAATCGGGACCAACGCGTTCATCAAGCGGGAGACTGATTTTGCCGGTCGCTGCGAGCTCTTTGGCCTGCCACATGGCGCTTACCAGCTTCACATCCAGAAACCCGGCTTCTACCAGCTCACCCAACCGGTTCAGGTCGGGGCCGCAGGCTACGCTCCCACTGTCATAGACGCCGCGCTCACTCATCAAAAGGAAGTCAAAGAAGTGGTGGACGTGGTGGAGTCTCCGCCCGTGATTGATCCTGACCAGATTGCCGACACTCAAACCCTGAGCGACGTTGATGTGCAAAATATTCCTTATCCCGTGAGCCGCGACTTCCGCAATGTCCTGCCTTTTATCCCGGGAGTTGTGTCAGATGGCCTCGGGCAGCCTCACGTTGCGGGGGGTGAGACTTATCAGATGCAGGATACTCTGGACAGTTTCGACGTCACGGATCCTGTAGACGGTCTGCTTCACCTGCGAGTCAGCACCGACGCCATCCGAGCACTGGAAGTTCAGAGCACACGCTATTCGGCTCAATTTGGCCGCGCTTCAGCGGGGGTGCTCAATATCACCACCGGAATTGGTGATGATCATCTCCGTTATAGCGCTACTGATGTCATCCCTTCTTATAAGTTCAGAAATGGATTGAAGTTTGACAAGTGGCAGCCTCGCGGAACCTTCTCCGGACCGCTAAAGAAAGGAAGAATCTGGTTCTACAACGCGGTTGATGGCGAATACGATGAAAACATCATTCGCCTATTACCCAGCAGCGGAAATCGCGCTCCCATATGGCGCTTCAGCAATCTGGCGAAGCTGCAAACCAATATCACCCCTTCCAACATCCTGACTGGTAGCTTCCTGTTTAACCGCGCCAAATTCAGCCGGGTCGGTTTGTCGCTTTTCACTCCCATTTCTGCAACCGTAGGTCAAGACCAGACCAGCTACGTGGGCTCGATCAAAGATCAGCATTATTTTCACAGCGGCAACTTACTCGAAACCGGCGTCGCGGTTTTCGAGCAGGAGGCGGATGAAATTCCCCAGGGCACTCTGCCTTACACTCTTTCCCCAGGCGGCGTCCAAGGCAATTTTTTTCGCACTTCTCAGAGACGCTCCCGCCGCACCCAGGGGGTCGCTAATCTTTTTTTCCACCCTGTTAACTGGCATGGCAAGCATCAGCTGAAGTTTGGTTTCGACGTCGAGCGCATCGCCTACCATCAATTTTTCCTTCGTCGCCCCATCTCTACGGTGCGCGGGGACCGCACCCTAGACCGCCAAGTCCTTTTCCCAGAGGCTGAAGTGCGATATCGCCAAAACAATTTTCAGGGGGGAAGCTATGTTCAGGATCGCTGGTCACCTGTGGACCGCCTGCTCATTGAAGGTGGTTTACGTTTCGATGAAGACCAGATCATCCGCAACGTGCTGGTCTCGCCCCGCCTCGCCGCCACGTACATGCTCGACAAGAATGGCAACACTAAGCTCTCGGCCGGCGTTGGCCTCTTCTATGACGCTACTAATCTCGCCCTACTCACCCGTCCTCTCCAGGGAACGCGCCTGGATTTGACTTACGCTTCGGATGGCGTCACTTTGGCCGCGCCACCTATCGCTACCACATTCACCGTTGACCAGCGCACGTTAGTGGCTCCGCGCTCTCTCAACTGGAGCTTGAGCATGGAGCGAAAGCTTCCGCACGGAATTTACACCACCGTTGAGTACCTTGACCGCCGCGGCACCCACGAATTTACTTATGTTCCCTTGGGCTCGCCCCTGAGCACTGATTACTTCCTGACCAACACCCGTCAGGACCATTACCGTTCCTTGCTGCTCACTGCTCGCTACACCTTTAGGAAGAGCTATCCCTTCCTTTTTTCTTACAGCCGTTCTTCCGCCCGCACAAATGCTGTCCTCAATTACACTCTCGATAATCTTGTGCTCGGCGCCCAAGGAGCGGGGCCGCTTCCCTGGGACAGTCCCAACCGATTTATCTCCTGGGGCATGATGCCGCTGCCTTCCATACCCGTAGTTCACAAACTGGAACTTGCCTATTCTGTGGAGTGGCATGACGGCTATCCGTTCTCCATCTTCAACCAGGACCGGCAGATTATAGGCCTGCAGCGTCTGCGTTTCCCGCGCTTCTTCACGCTTAACACCTATATCGAGAAGCGTTTCAATCTGCTTAAGTACAACCTTGCTTTGCGCATGGGCTGGGACAATGTCACCAACAACAGGAATCCAGGTTCGGTGGATTCGAACATAGATTCAGCCACCTACTTGCACTTCAGCAATCTGGACCGCCGTACTTTCGTTGCCCGCGTCCGCTTCCTGGGTCGCAAGAAATAGAGGGTACCCCGGCGGCACAGCCGGCACGCTTCCCGGGAAGTCTTACGCCGCTGATTCTGCGAGAGCCGCGTCTTCGGCGGCGTAATCGAATTGTGCGGGATCAATCTGTGCTGGTGGATTGGCGCGCTGCCAGGCAATCGTCCGCCGGATGGCTTCGTTCGTAGGAACCGGCTCGCGATAGCCAAGTTCCCGGCGAATGCGCTCCGAACTTGCCACCCAATGTTGGGCTGGGTTTCCGGGCTGCAGGAGATGTTTGGGGGTGCGCTCGCGGGGCAACAAGACGAACCTCCCACGCCAGCCCGTTCCGTGAGCGATTTTTCTCGCCCACTCCAGCTCGGAATGGGTCTGTTCTTCGGCGACGTTGTAAATTCTTCCAGCCGCCTGCTCCGACACGGCGGCGAGCGCTATGGCGCTGGCCACATTATCTACATACCCTCGCATTCCCCGCCAAGCGCCAAGATCTTGAGCGAAAATAATCGCCTGACGACCGTCATCCATCCGCTTGAGCAGCGGGAAGAAACGATGCAGCTTGTCACCCGGCCCGTAGACCATTGGCAGGCGGAGCACGGTTCCCGGCAGCTCCGGGTGCGCCAGCACTTCGCGTTCAACGGGAATTTTGTCGTACTCGTTATCAAGCCACGCAAAAGTGGTTTGCAAGGACTGGATCACCTCTGGCGGATAGGTTTGCAGCTTCGTCCGAAGCGGCGACTCCTCCGTGAGCGGCAGAGGCTCGAGTGGGCCAGGCTCGCTGCCGTGCAGCACACCGCAGGCTCGATATACATCCATACTGCTAGCGGCAACCACGCGCCGGGCGATGCCGCGCATGGCGTCCATCAATACTTTGGCTTGCGCTCCAGAGCTGAGGATCAAATCAATAACGATCTCGGGCCCGAAGCGTCGAATCTCTTCTTGCTGGGCCGCGACTTGATTGCGGTCTCCCAGAATCTGAGCAGCGCCGGCGGGAAGTGGCGCAGGGCTGGTTCCGCGATGAAATACGGCCACGGTATGTCCCAGCTGTTGGAACTCGCGAATCAGCGGTGGACCGATGAATCCGCTTCCGCCAATCACCAGAATTTTCATTTGAGGCTCATGGTACCAGCCGCGTTCCACCGAGGTCCCTACATTCGCCAGTACAGGTAAGGGCGCATGTGTCCGCGAAATTGGAGTTGTTCAGTCGCCGGTAGTTTCGACCGTCTGCAGGTCGGATTCGACAACCTCTGCTGGCTTCGCTTTAGCGCTGGTCACCAGGATCACCGCGGCAATAATCACCGCCGTTCCTGCCAGAATGAAGCCGTCAACGCGCTCGTGCATGACCAACCAGCCCAGGAAAACGGCTATGACCGGGTTCACGTATGCATAGGTGGAAACCTTGCTAGTCGGCGCATGTTTCAGGATGTAGATATAGGCGGTGTAACCCACCCAGGAACCGAATATCACCAGGTAAACGACGGCCTCAATGCCGTGCCGCGTCCACTGCACGCGACGGTATTCGCCCGTGGTGAACGTGATCAGCAGGTTCGATAAACCGGCGAAGGTCATCTGCCATCCGCCCCCGACAAAAGGATCACCACCGTGCTCCCATTTTTTCGATAACACCGATCCCAGTGCCCAACTGAACGAACCTCCCAGCAAGCTGACCGACGCCATCAGACCCCAGCGGCCAAGGGTGCTGCCACTTACGAGTTGGGGCCAGAGCAGTACCACCATTCCCCCGATTCCTAGCACGATGCCAGCCAGTCCGCGGCGTGAGATGTGATCTCCCTTCAAAAGCCAGGTGTCAATAATCAGGAACCAGATGGGAGTACCCGCGAGGACCAAGGCAGCCAGTCCGGAGGGCACGTACTGTTCCGCCCAAGCCAACGTCAGATTGCCGCCGGTCAGCAGCAGAATGCCAACCACAGCAAGTTTGACCAGATCGCCAGAACTGGCGCGGATTTTGCGCCCGTTGAGCGCGCAGTAGATCAACATCAGCACTCCCGCGACACTAAAACGTAAGCCACAAAGCAGGGCCGGAGGAATGTGCTGCACGCCAATGTCAATGGCGAGGTAAGTCGAGCCCCAGAATAGGTACACCAGCCCGAAGCTGAGGATTACCGTGAGCCGATGCTGGCGCTGGAGTGTCATCTGGACATGAACAATCTAGACGATAGTAAGACGACAAAGAAGGAACAGACGATGCAGTTTTCCTGCGCACAGCTCGTAGGTTCTCACTCACTAACTGCTGATGACTGGCCACTGACTATGTGTTGGTTCAGCGTGAAATGGAGACAGGTCGCTCTCCGTTAGTGAGTATTTCCTTGGGGCGGGAATCCCGTCAGACTCGCGTGCCGGAACAGCAGACCTGACGTGGTGAACAATGCCACGAAGACAACATGCCCGATGGCCATATTCCGCGCAAGGTAGGGTGGCGCGCCCGAAGGCAGCATCACGGCAATCACCGCTAGCGTCGCCGCCATCGCGAACAACGTGCGAGCCAAACCTCGCGCCTCCAGCCGCGCCAGCCAGGCCCCAACGCCCCCTACTGCGAGCACGCTGTAGTACGCCAGGTTCGCCGGATTCTCCGAGTCCGCGACATGGACCATGTTGGACCACCCTAAGCCGAACCCGGCCACCAGCGCCACAGCAACGCCCGCCTTGTACGACCACGCGTCCATCTTCCTCGCGATCACCGCATACACCATTCCCGTCCCGAAGAACAGGACATACACCACCACGAAACTTCCAGCCTCCCAGTTCCACCCCTCCACCACCCGTGATGCCACGATCGGCACCATCAACACCGCCAAAGCCCCTAGCGCCACACGCAGCATCGTCTTTCCGAGTTGCGACATATGAGTTGTGTTCTCCCTGACGATTCCCACCGACGTCTCGAAGAAGATCCACAGCGCGAGCCCGAACAGTCCCCGCCCAGAGTCCCTGTACTCCCGGCACAAGTCGTGAAATGTCTGCGCCACCCCCTCGCCGAACCGCTCACGGAAAGAGCGCGGATATAGCCGCAGCAGCATCGCATACCAGGTCCGGTAACGCCGGATCGCGACGTTAGTGGCCATGCGCCAAACGTCCTTCCGCCACCGCCACCACGCCGCGATACCGCTTCAGCTCCGCTTCCAGCGCCGCCCGCCCCGCGTCTGTGAGCTCGTAATAGATCCGTCGCTCGTCGTCCATCTCCGGATCGACCCGCTTATCGCTTTCCTGGATCAGCCCGGCCTCCATCATCCGCCCCATCGAGCCATACAGCGTCCCCGGGCCCATCTTCGCCTTGCCCTGCGAGTCCGCCTGTACCTGTTTCATGATCCCGTACCCATGCCTCTCCCCCGTCGAAAGCGCCAGCAGGATGTGCAGCACTGCGGGAGTCAGTGGAGCTTGCGCCGCGTTCTTCTTCGCCATCCGCCAACGCTATATCCGTTACGGATATATGTCAAGCCAAACTGAATGGCAGGTGGGACGCCCTCGTCCGTGAAATCCGAATGAACTCCTTGAAGTCCTCGGCGATGAACTGCGGCCGTTGTCGGAGATGATCCGGGGCCGTGGTTCCGGGTGCATTTCCTTAGCCCGCGAGCCTATTGAGAAGCTATAATTATAATGAGGTCGGATCAGTTACATGAATCGCGCCCGCCCACACGGAATGAGCTCAGTACCGGCGCCGCCTTGCCGGCTACGCTGGAAGCTCGCGTTTCCGCGCGTCGGCCAGGAGCAAGTACCCGCACAGGCGCGTCCCAATCTCTTTTCTGGCGATTAAGCCCTCTCCTCCTCTTACGGATCCCTCGGGCGTAGCTGCCCGAATTTGAGTACTACCCGCACGGATTTGATAACTGTGCCGAGCCGATTTTCGGGAGGATTCCATGTCAACCAAGACTGCAACACCCGCTGTCAGCCCTCGTATTAAAACCGAGTTGCCCGGTCCCAATGCTCGTCGAGTTTTAGAGGGTGACCAGAAATACCTTTCACCGTCATACACCCGCTCCTATCCTTTGGTCGCAAAGCGTGGCCGCGGAGTGATCGTCGAAGACGTGGACGGCAACGAGTTTCTCGATTTTTCCGCCGGGATTGCCGTAGTCTCCACCGGGCATTGTCATCCGCAGGTGGTCAGCGCTATCCAGAAGCAAGCGGCAGAGCTGATCCACATGTCAGGGACAGACTTCTATTATGAGAACATGGTCACCCTCGCCGAGCGGCTGTCGAAGATCGCCCCGATGCCCGCGCCGCACAAGGTTTACTACGGGAATTCGGGGGCGGAGGCCATTGAAGCTGCGATCAAACTCTCGCGGTATCACACGCAGCGGCAGCACATCATTGCCTTTTATGGCGCATTTCATGGCCGGACGATGGGCGCGGTGTCGTTGACCGCATCGAAGCCGCAGCAGCACCGCCGTTTCGGTCCGTTTATGCCTGGGGTGACGCACGTTCCGTATCCCAACTTATACCGGCGCCCCAAGGGGAGCGATGCTCATCAGTACGCCATTGACTGCGCCCGGTTCATCGAAGAGAAGGTCTTCAAGACCGACCTGCCGGCGGAAGAAGTGGCCGCAATCTTCGTAGAGCCGATACAGGGCGAGGGCGGGTATGTAGTGGCCCCGCCGGAATTCATGCGTGAACTGCGCCGCATCTGCGACGAAAACGGCATCCTTCTGGTCGCCGATGAGGTGCAATCCGGCATGGGACGCACCGGCAAGTGGTGGGCAATCGAGCATGCCGGCGTGCACCCTGACATTATCTGCATCGCCAAGGGAATCGCCTCCGGCATGCCGCTGGGAGTTACGCTGACACGCGCCAACATCATGGATTGGGTGCCCGGTTCCCACGCCTCCACCTTCGGCGGCAATCCAGTGTGCATCGCAGCCGCTTTGGCCAGCATGGACGTGATTGAACGTGAAGCCATGAAAAATGCTGCCGAGGTCGGGCGTCACATCATGCAGCGCCTGAGCCAATGGCCGCAGAAACACAGCATGGTGGGCGATGTACGCGGGCTCGGCCTCATGATCGGAGTTGAAATTGTGAAAGATCAGGAGAGCAAAACTCCCGCTGGCCCGGAGCGCGACCGCATCGTGGAGTTGGCCTTCGAACGCGGCGTGCTGTTCCTCGGCGCTGGGCCAAACTCGGTCCGCATTGCGCCTCCGCTGATCGTGACCAGGCAGGAAGCCGACGAAGCACTCGATGTTCTCGAGCAATGCATTGAGAGCGTCAGTGGTGACTCACGCAAGAGCGGGACTGGCAAGCCGCAAGGGGCGTAGGAGCAGGCGATGTGGAAGGGAATGGTTGTCGCTATTCACATTGCCGCCAATGGCGGCGAGGCGATGAACGCTGTGGACCAGGCGAAGGCTATTGCCGGACGAGGCCTGTCAGAGGACCGGTATCTGAAGCGTACCGGGACCTTCTGCCAGAACCTCGGCCCTTCCAACGAGCTTACCTTTATTGAAAGTGAGGCAATTGAGGCGCTGAAGCGCGACTACGGCATCGAGCTCGCTCCCGGCGAGAGCCGGCGCAATATCACGACCTCAGGTGTGCCATTAAACCATCTTGTCGGCAGAGAATTCCGTGTTGGTCAGGCCCGCGCCCGCGGGTTACGTCTTTGTGAGCCGTGCTCCTATCTTGAAAAAGCAACCGGCAAAGGTGTTATTGCAGGACTGAAGCATCGCGGTGGTTTGCGCGCGCAGATCATCGCGGACGGCGAGATCCGCGTCGGCGATGCGATTCAAGAGGCTTGACTGCGTGGCTGTGCCGCGCTTTCGGAGTCCATTGCCAACCTTTGGCTCATCGCGCTAGACTCGGCGCGCTCCCAGGAGGCAAGATGAAAGCTCTTTTCTGCCGCGCATTGATCTTGGTGTGTCTCTGTTCGCTGATCTCGCTTAGACCGGTTCTTGCTCAGTACACCGATCCAGCCGTCATTAATGATCTTGGCGGGCCGCAGGAGTTTGCCCGCCGCCGTCAGGAACTTGCGAAGCAAATGAAGCAAGGAATTCTGGTCCTGTTTGCGCGCACCCAGGAGCCCGAGTCCAGCCACTATCGTGAAGACAACGATTTTTTCTATTTCACCGGAGTCGCCGATCCCGGCGCCGTGATGGTAATGAATGCCAGTGACGCGAAGACCACCATCTTTGAGCCGGCGCAGAGCCCGCGAATCAAGCAGGTTTATGGACCTAACTTGCTCTCACTTTCGCCCGATGAGCGGCAGAAATTCGGGTATTCGGTTGTGATGCCGGTCACTGACCTGGATACCTTTCTCACCTTTATGTTGAGCCGTGGATCCGAACTCTGGCTTCGAATGGGTTTTGCCGATAAAGCCGATGGCGCGCGCCCCGAGGTCGGTCGGGACTACGCCGCCGAATACGCCCACCCCTATGGCGAATTCCTTCCCGGTGACCGTTCTGCCTTGAAGAAGCTGGCGGAACGCTACCCCTCTGCGCACCAGAACGACGCGACCCCGCTGATTGACGCCATGCGCAACATAAAAACGGCGTCGGAGATCACCGTGTTGCGTCGCAATGGGAAGCTGAGCGCGGAAGGCATCAGGCAGGCCATAGCTCATGCTCATCCGGGAATGTTTGAGTATCAGATCGAAGCTCAGGCCGATTTTGTGTTTCGCAATGGCGGCGCGCAGGGCTGGGCATATCCGGCCATTGTCAGCTCTGGCGACAAGGTGAATACGTGGCACTACTTTAGCGATCGTCAACAGATCCCATCTGGCACTCTAGTGGTTTTCGACTTCGCCGCTGACCTGGATCACGAGACCATGGACATCACTCGCACCTTCAACATCAGTGGGAAGTTCCCACCCGAGCAGGCCAAGTGGTACCAGGCGGATTTGGAAGCGCAAAAGGCCACCATCGCGCTGCTCCGGCCGGGGCACACTTACGAAGAGGCGGCGGCCGCTGGCAAGGCGGTGTATGAGAAGAACGGCATCGGCAATCAATGGAGTGAGACGTTCCCCTTCCCTGGTCACTTCGTCGGTTTGGCGACTCACGACGTGCTTCGGCCGCAGGGGCCTGTAAAGGCTGGCCAGGTTGTGACCGTTGAGCCAATTATCGAGTTTCCCGAGAAGCACTTGCATTTCCGGGTAGAAGACACGGTGCTGATCACCGAGGGCGATCCGGAGATACTTTCGTCTGGCGTACCCAAGGAAATGGCCGATGTGGAAAAGTTGGTCGGCAGCGCGAAGTGAAATATGTCTGGAAGAATGACGCGCCTCACCGTCCGGGCCCTTGACGGTCTGGCCCGGCTGCTGCGGCGCCCACCGGCAGGACCAGCCCACCAAATTACCGGTCAGCGGGGTGAGGAAGATGCCTATTTTCATCTGCGCCGGAACGGCTATGTGATGGTGGCGCGGAACTTCAGGTCACCCAGACGACGCGGTGAGATTGACCTGATTGGCTGGGAAGGCGACGTCCTCTGCTTCATTGAAGTCAAAACCCGCACCACCAGGGAAGTGAAGCCAGCCGAGTCGGCGGTGGACGAGGCCAAGCAGCGCGAAATCGGCGCCGTTGCCGACGAGTACATCCGCCGGGTGGCAGGCTCGCCCACTTGGCGTTTTGACGTAGTCAGCGTTTATTATGACCGGCCTGATTCCCCTCCGGAAATCACTTTATTTAAAAATGCATTCGCAATGTCGTAGAATCAGAGTCAACCAGAAAGGACCCCACATACTTGCCTGAATTAAGAAAAGACCCCATCGTTGGACGGTGGGTCATCATCTCCACCGATCGTGCCAAAAGGCCCACAGACTTTGCCCGTGAGCAATTCAAAATGAAGGGTGGGTTCTGCCCCTTCTGCTACGGCAACGAAGATAAAACTCCTCCCGAAATTCAGGCCTATCGGCCAAGCCAAAACGGCGGCCCGCCGTTACAGCGCGACAGCACCGGGTGGACAGTTCGGGTGGTGCCCAACAAATTTCCCGCTCTGGGAATTGAAGGCAATTTAAGTCGCCAGGCCGAGGGCATGTTCGACAGGATGAACGGCATCGGAGCGCACGAGGTCATCATCGAGACGCCAGATCACGCTGCCACGCTTGCGACGCTTCCTGCCAAGCGGGTGGAAGACGTGCTGTGGACTTTCCGCGATCGTATTCTCGACCTGAAGAAAGACCGCCGCTTCAAATACATTCTCATTTTCAAGAACCATGGAGAGCCGGCCGGTGCTTCGCTCGAACACGCCCACTCCCAGTTGATCGCTCTGCCCATTCTGCCGCGGCAGGTTGTGGAAGAACTCGAAGGCGCGAAGCAATACTACATTTACAAGGAACGCTGCGTGTTCTGCGACATCATCCGCCAGGAGATTGACACCGGTTCGCGCGTAGTGGCCGAGAATGAAGACTTCCTGACCCTGGCGCCTTACGCTCCGCGTTTTCCCTTTGAAACCTGGATTCTCCCAAAGCGCCACGAATCCGCATTTGAGAACTCTTCGTCCAGCATGTTCGAGAATCTCGCCAAGGCGCTCAGGAACCTTCTGGCCAAAGCGGACCGCGTGCTCGACAATCCGCCTTACAACCTCGTGATCCACACTTCGCCAGTGCAGGATCCCAATAACGACCACTATCACTGGCATATCGAGTTCATGCCCAAGCTGACCAAGACGGCCGGATTTGAGTGGGGAACTGGGTTTTACATCAATCCCACGCCGCCCGAAGAGGCCGCGCGATTCCTACGCGAGGCGAGCGTGGAACTTCCTGAAATGGTTGCTGCGGGAGTTTAGGTTTTGCAGAACCCTGGCTGTTACTGCTGCAATTTAAGAGGGGACCGGCCCCGCCACTGAAAGTGCATGCGGCGGGGCGGACCTGAAAACTTCAGTCCTTCAACCTCTCACGCCACAGGTCGTCTGCCGGTCACCAATTGCAGGACCAGCACGATCAGCGCTGCTACCAGGAGCAACCACACGAACGCGCCAATCTGATAGGTTCCAACCAGGCCCAGAATCCAGGCGATCAACAAGATTACAAAGATTGTCCAAAGCATTCCCACCTCCGAGAGTGCAGCGGCACTCTTAGGCTCTGGTGCGATTTTCAGGAAAGAGGTTGCAAGCGGGAAAACAAGCCAGCCAGAGAACCCGGTTGGAGCGGACAACCCAGCATGACCTGTGCGGGAGCTTTCAGGCAGACTTGCGGCGGTCCAGGTATTCCTCGTACCAGGCGTCCTGAATCGTCTGTAATTGATCCTCGTTGGTGGCTTCGGGGTCGTCCGCAAAAATTGGGAGCTGGCTCACAAAGACGCACAACTCGCGCAGCCGCACCTCCCGCGGGTTTATGTCTGGATATTTCTCGGCGAGAGCGACTGCCAGCTCGTCGGTGTCATCCCATCTGAGTTCTTCGGTCACGTTCACTTCTCAATTCTTTGAGACGTAAATACTCCGCCGCGAGGTGCCTCAACTTCCCGGCGCGGTCACAGTCCCACAGCCGCAGGCATTCGAATTTACGGAATTCAATAAAACGAATCCGCGCGGCAACTCGGTTGCGTTGTAATCCAAAATAAGCCCGAAGACGTAGATGAAGGATTTCGGGTCCACCAACAGCCGGACTCCATCGAAGTTCAGGAGACGATCGTGGTCCCTCGGTGAATCAAATGCGACCTCGGCGTTCAGGCCAGTGCAGCCACCGCCAAAGACTGCAATTCGGAGGCCGCTACCATCCCGTTCGCTGGCCTGACGGTTGCGGATTTCGGCCAAGGCTCGCTCCGTAACTTGCACCCCGCGAGCTGGGGTGGTCCTCGCTTTGTCAGTGATCGGCATAGGCACTCACTTCGTCGCTGAGACGCGGTGTGTGCTCTCCTCGAATGTTGGCGAAAGCTCGCGAAGTTGCCCCACTACCTCGCAGACTCGGTCGGCAACATACTCCACCTCGGCATCCGTGTTAAAGCGGCCTATACCGAAGCGGATCGAGCTTGCGGCCAGTTCATCGCCGATCCCCAGGGCGCGGAGCACGTAGGACGGCTCGATTTTGTCGGACGTGCAGGCCGCGCCGCTTGAAACCGCAACGTCATTAAGTGCGACGAGCAACGCCTCGCCGTCCACGCCTTCGAAAGCGACATTCAGGTTGCCGGGAAGACGTCGCTCCATGGAGCCATTAATGTAAACACCGTCCAGTCGCCCGCAGATCCTGTCCTTCAGCCGGTCGCGCAGCGTGGTCAGCCGACCCCTCTCTTGGAACACTTCCTCGGCGCAAATGGCGCACGCTTTGCCCAATCCCACAATCCCCGGAACATTTAATGTTCCCGAGCGCATTGCATGCTCATGGCCTCCGCCATCGATAAGCGCAGAAAGCCGGACCGGCTCACGGTTCCTGCGGGTGTGCCGCCGCACGTAAAGCGCGCCCACCCCTTTCGGTCCATACATCTTGTGCGCGGAAATGGAGAGCAAGTCCACCTGCTCTCTTTCGACATCTATGGGAACCTTGCCCACAGCCTGGGTCGCATCGGAATGGAAGAGCACACCCCGCTCCTCACACATGCGGCCAATTTCCTCGATTGGCTGCAGCACTCCCGTCTCGTTGTTCGCTGCCATGATGCTGACCAGGATCGTCCCGTCGGTGATCGCCCGATCAAGCCCATCAATGTCAATCAACCCATCACTGCGGACCGGCAAATACGTGACCTCGTACCCCTCTTTTTCCAGGCGCTTGCAACTGTCGAGCACCGCCTTGTGCTCAGTCACCGCAGTCACCACGTGATTTCCCTTGTGTCTGTACTGTCCGGCAATGCCCTTTATTGCCAGGTTGTCGCTCTCTGTTGCCCCGGAGGTAAAGATAATCTCGTCGGGCGCTGCCCCGATGAGGTCGGCAATTCGGCGGCGACCGTCCTCGACCGCCTCATCTGCAGTCCACCCAAATTCGTGGTTACGGCTGGCAGCATTGCCAAAGCGCTTTGTGAAAAAGGGCAGCATCTCCTCCAGCACGCGAGGATCAACTGGCGTGGTGGCATGGTTGTCCATGTAGATGGGCAACTTCACAGCCGGCTTGGATGGAGCAGCCATCACAACTTTCCCGAAGCAGCCCTACTAGTCTAGTTGGCCGGGCTGAGTCCACACAAGGCGCGCGACTTCTCGAAATGTGAACCACGCGTGAACCAGAGTAATCAACGATTTGCTGCGCAACTAAGGGATACGCTCGATTGTCCTCAGCCGCTGACGAAGTAAGCTGAGATGTGCCCAAGCTCAACTCTGGCCGCGTTTTCTTGGGAGCCGTGGTGGGTGTCCTTGCTCTCGCCGTATTGCCGCTTCTGGCGGCTGGGCCAGAGTTGGATAAGGCCGATCCTTCCTCCGTCGCAGCTGGCTCAACTCTGAAAGCCCGCAAACCCGAGCCCACTTACAAGATCCAGGTGGGAATGGATGGCGAGGTCTATCCGGTTTTTGCTAATTACGCCTCCCTGCAAAAGCCCGGCGATCGCAAATGGGGAACGGTGGCTGTGACGGTGACGAACTCCAGCGATGCAACTCTGCGTCAGCACATCTCCGCGCGGATCGAAGGCTGGAGCGACGAGGAAATCCAGATCATAGAGTTGCGCGCGGGTGAGGTTCGTACCTGTTTATTCGCCCCCGCCTTCCTCCCGCGGCTTTATCACAATCGGGAGATCGCAGCCGCTACCGCGCTGGTGAATGTGCGCGACCGGAGCGGTAATCTGCTGTTCACCGCTACCGCACCGGTTCGCTTACGCTCGGCGGATGACATGTACTGGGGCCGCAACTTCAAATTCGCCCCGTTTATCGCCTCTTGGGTCACGCCGCACGAGGCGGGGGTGGAAACACTGTTGAGTCGCGCCAAGGAATTCGCTCCCGGCCGTCGCCTGCCCGGATATGTCCCGGGGTTGAAGCCTGCTCTCCAGGCGCGTTCGACCTATGAGCAAGTGAACGCTATCTACCGCGCGCTGCAAGCGCAAGGCCTCTCTTACGTGAAGAGTTCGTTGACCTTCGGCGAACACTCGGATGCCAGCGAACGTGTGCGCATGCCCCGCGAATCGCTCAATCAGGTTTCTGCCAACTGCATTGATGGTGCAGTGATGTACGCCTCACTCTTTGAAAACCTGGGAATGGATCCGGTGGTGTTGCTCGTTCCCGGGCATGCCTATGTGGGCGTGCGGGTCGCGCCAGGTTCCTTGAATTACATCTTTATCGAAACTTCGCTGACCGGACGCGCCAGTTTTGCCGCGGCAGTGAGTGCTGCCGAGCGCGCCTTGCACAGCCGCCGCGCATCAGAGGTCATCCGCATTCCGATCAATAGCGCGCGTCAGGCCGGCATTTACCCCATGCCTTCCTACACTCAATCTGCTGAGAACGATCTGGCCTCCCGCCGATAGTCCCCAGTCCGGCGGCTGGAAGGCGGAGTGCAAAAAACTGCACATTGGACCTCCCTGCCAATGTTAAGTCTATGTTAATAAATACATTGCAGAGGCAATAATATACTTGACTAACCAAAGGTACTTTGCTAAAGTTTGGGCATGGACGAAAAGAAGCCCAAAAGCCTCAGGGATGCAATCAGATACTTCGGCAACGAGGACAATTGCATTCGCACCGTGGCAGAGATGCGCTGGCCAAATGGCATAGTCTGCCCTGCCTGTGGACACAAAGAGCATTACTACCTAGAGAATCAGCGCAGGTGGAAGTGCAAAGAGTGCTGGAAGCAGTTCTCTGCCAAAGTGGGCAGCATTTTTGAGGACAGCCCAATTCCATTGGACAAGTGGCTCATCGCTCTGTGGATGCTGGTGAACTGCAAGAACGGCATCAGCTCATACGAAGTGGCACGCGACCTAGGCATCACCCAAAAATCAGCATGGTTCGTGCTGCATCGGCTCCGCTTGGCTCTACAGGAAGGCAGCATAGATAACAAGATCGGCGGCGATGGCGGCGAAGTAGAAGCAGACGAGGCTTTCATCGGTGGCAAACCAAAGAATATGCACAAGAGCCGGAGACTGGCACTGAATCAGGCAAAGAACGAATGTCTTCGGGGAAATACTCGACTGATCGGAAAAACCGCCGTGATGGGTCTACTAGATCGGCAGCAGCGCAAGGTTCGGGCTACCGTAGTGCCAGATGTTAAGCGCGACACTTTGCAAAACGAGATTCTGAAACAGGTAGAGCGCGGCACCCAAATCTATACCGATGAATCTACTTCGTACATGGGTCTCACTGCCAAATATGCACATCAGGTTGTGAATCACATGGAGCAGTACGTTAATGGCCGCGTTCACACTAACGGTCTGGAAAACTTCTGGAGTCTCTTGAAACGCGGATTGAACGGCACCTACGTGGCAGTAGAGCCTTACCATCTTTTCCGGTACGTGGACGAGCAGGTGTTCCGTTATAATAACCGCAAGCAAGGGCAATACAGGATCACTGATCTCGATAGATTCAATTTAGCGTTATCGCAGATTGCGGGAAAGCGGTTGACCTACAAGGAAGTGACCGGCAAGGTGGGAGAAACGACGGTTTAACCCTTTTCGTCGGAAGCGTGGGAAGAAGTCGGTTTCGAGCGCCGCTTCCGCGTCCGTTTCTCGGCGTCAAGCCTAGCTCTCATTTCTGAACGCGGAACCGAAAGAACTTTTCGCAGAGCTTTTGCGAATGTGGCGTATTCACCCTGCTCGTTCTTGGCGGAAGGGACAGGGCGATTGGCCTTTTGTGTCACGACACTAGGAGTGTGTCTTGTCGTGCCTCAAAAGTCAATCCCTGATTCCCTCGCCGCCGCCACAAGACTCAAAGGTAATAACCTTCCCAAGCGCAATGGCTTATGTGCCACCCAAATTCGGAAAAGGGCAAATAGATGCTGCTGGACGGCGGCTGGCTACCGGCAGCTTGCAAGAAGATATCCTCGAAAACCCAGTCAGCGATCTTGTAATAATCAATAATTGGCGCTCATGCCACAGCTTTCCCCTGAACTCTTTTCATGTGACTCTACGTGGACGCGCAATCAAACTGGATCGCCGAGCAGTCACCGCGCAGCGCATAAAGCGTTTGTCCTCAATCGCCGCAAAACTTGCTCGGTTCCCTCGCATGGAACTATCCCAAATGCAGGACATTGGCGGTTGTCGTGCGGTAGTGAATAGCGCCGCTGTTGTTAGGCGTTTGGTGGACGTTTACAAAAAGAGTGCAGGCAAAAACCTAAACAGGGCAGAATTCGTAAGAGAATACGATTACATCGCATCTCCAAAGAAGGACGGATACCGCGGTGTTCACCTCGTTTACAAATATCGCAGTCCGGCTAAACGGCATAGGGTCTATAACGGCCTGCGAATTGAAATTCAATTACGCTCGCAACTTCAACACACTTGGGCCACCGCCGTTGAAACCGTGGGTACGTTCATTGGGCAGGCTTTGAAGTCGAGTCAAGGAGAAGAAAAGTGGTTACGTTTTTTCGCTTTGATGTCAACCTACATTGCTATAAAGGAACGCAGCCCATTGGTTGAAGATACGCCGTCTGATGCTGTCGAGTTACGCCGCCAATTGAGCGAATATGCTGAACAGCTCGATGCTATACGGCACTTGGAATTGTACGCGGCCGCGGTGGATGCACCGGAGCGCATAGGAGCCACTAGAGGTCAACATTACTTTCTTCTAGAACTAGACCCGTCGCAGCGGAAAATACGGATTACTAGCTATAAGCCTGACGAGTTGGGTCGGGCTTCAGGAGATTATTTAAGGATTGAACGCGAGATTTTAGGGGGTTCAACTTGGCGCGATGCGGTACTGGTTTCTGTCAAATCTTTCGCGGCGCTTAAACGAGCATATCCAAACTATTTCTTGGATACTCATCGCTTCATTCAGTTGGTTACCGAGGCCCTGGGGCCAAAACCATCTCCAGACCCTACTTCGTCTTGAGACCCTTGTAATAATGCCTTACCTCATTAGGTGTGAAGTCGGAATCTATTAAACCAGCCTGTGCTCTACTGAGCAGGGCCTCCGAGACTGGCGCGTTCGCTTTCGCCATTCCGTTTGCAATCGCATTCTCAATTGTATCTATTGATGTGATTTTTGAATATCGGTAAGAAATTACAGACTCCCATTTGAGAAAAGGATGATCCCCTTTTTGGAGTTTGACCAGCACCTCTGATTTTTCATGTTGCGTGGTGACGCATACCACAACCATTTCCCCATTAGTTGGCGGGCTTACGATTATCCACAAGTGGCGCTCGTAACCATCCTCGTCTTCCATGAGGAAGGTGTCACCACATTTGAACATTAGGGAGCGAGAGAGAGTATCTCTTCGGCGGTTCTCATGCTGCGGAGTTCCCGCAGAGTGGCATTGATTTCTTCTTGGTTTTGCCCAAGAGCTTCCAATATCTGGCGAATACGTATTGGAAATGAGCTGCCCTTTGGATCATGCCATTCTGGAAGCTTGTGCATGTAATTATCAATTATGTCCCAGCGATTCTTATGCCCATATTGCTTATAAACCTCTTGTATAAGCTTCTCTTCGGCACGTGAAAGCTGATCAGTTGGGGGGTTCACATCGGCGCGAAGTTCCACCTCTGAATCTCCCAAGGGCTCAGAAATATAGCTTGCCCATGTAGGCTTTGGCAGGTCTTTCTTTGTGATGAGATCGAGAATGTTCCTGACAACGGGCCCGTTTTTCATGGATGCATAGCTGTCCGTGGTGACAGGTACACCCCAACGATTTAGGGCCTCACGATCAATGAGGTAAAGAATTTTAACGAGCTTAATGTAGTGCATTCGGCCGCCCCGCAACCTCAAAACTTGGGCTGCCACTTGTGTTGCCTTACGCTCGTCAAACCGTAAGTTCATGCCCAGAAAAAGGTTAGCACGTGATTGTGGAAAAATGTGTAAAAAACTCGCGAAACCATTGATTCTAAGAATTGATGTTTCTATTGACAAACTAGATGCCCTGTCACGGCATCAACAACTTAGCACGCTTTGGTTAGCTAAGTATATTAGTGCCATTGCAGAGCTTGACAAGATATACAGGCGGTCTACAATACCCAAAATTTCCGGTGAAGTTTTCCCGCCCTGGCGCGTCGGGCAAAAATCCGGGATTTATGAATCCGCCCCAGCAACGTCCACCAGCCCCCGCGCAACCCAACATGAAGCAGCCATGTGAGCACCCTCGCGTGCAGATTGTGTCACGCGAAGAGGATGCTGAGTTCGTAGAATGCCTCGAATGCGGCGAGATCTTTGAAGCCAGCGAATTCAAAGACATGGCCATTGAAGAGCGCATTCCCGCCGAGGAAGACTAGCCGAGCTGCTTCCGAATTTTGGGGATATTACGACCCGCTGTGCGCCGGAAACCGCACGATTCGTGACCAACGTAATCAAGAAATCCCGCCGCCCTGTTGGCTGCGCTTGCCTGGTTTGTTAGTTTCGAGGGATGGATGCGAACTTGCCCATGGCCCGTGTGGCGCTTGTGGTGGACGATTCCATGTTGATTCGTCATACCGTATGCCGCTTCCTCGAGGAGCGCGGCTTCAATGTGGAAGCTGCCACCAATCCCGTCGAGGCACTGGAGTTTCTGACCCGAATGCAGCCCTGCATCATCATTACCGACATGCAGATGCCCAAAATGTCAGGCAGTGAGTTCATCTCCGAGTTAAAAACCAGGCGGGAGACATCCACCATTCCGATTGTGATTTTGGCCGGCCGGCAGAGCGGCTTCGATGAGCAGGAGAACCGGGCGGACTGCGTGATCTTCAAGGACATTGATATCGAATCCCAGTTGCAGACCGCGCTCAGGGTGGCGTTGGGCGACGCCGCTGCCAATTAAGTACTGCTTACTTCAGTCGCAACGACGCTTCCGCGGAAAGCTCACGGTTCGAGAAATCACCGGAAACAAATTTGGGATACGCCGCTGCCGCAATCATGGCAGCGTTGTCGGTGGAGAGCGGACGGGAAGGGAAATACACCGGCAACCCTTCTCGGGCGGCACGATCTTCAAACGTCTGCCGCAGTTCCTGATTGGCGGCCACACCGCCGGTGACGAAAAGCGTTGCCGCCTCGAATTCGCGGGCGGCTGTGAGGGTCTTCTGCACCAGGTCGTTTACCATGGCGCGCTGAAAGGACGCCACAAGATCGAGCGTCTGCCGATCGCATGAGGCGCGCAGCTCCTCAATCGAGGGCTTAGTTGCAGAAAGCGCCCGCTGACGTGCTTCAATGCTGCTGCGCATATCGTGAGTTTCAACGTAGCGCAGCACGCTGGTTTTGATTCCGCTGTAAGAAAAATCAATGTTCCGAGGGCCGCCTTTTTGGGGAGCATCTTTTTCACGCCGGTCCGGATGTTTGATTTGCGACAGCGGAAATTTGACGGCGCCGGCGTCCCCAAAGCGGGCCAGCTTGTCTATGACTGGCCCGCCGGGATATCCCAAGCCCAGCAGCTTAGCGACTTTGTCGAAGGCTTCGCCGGCGGCATCATCCCGGGTGTGGCCGACATTCTCATAACTCCAACCTTGATTCCGCTGGTTGGCGAGGTAAAGATGGGTGTGGCCTCCTGAAACCACCAGCGCCAGCACCGGAAACGCCAGCTCACGATTTCCTTTCTGCCTTTCCTCGAGCAGTACCGCGTGGATGTGCCCCTCCAAATGGTTGACCGCGATCAGCGGCTTTTCCAGCGCGAATGCCAACGCCTTTGCATAGCTGATCCCCACCAGCAGCGCGCCCGCGAGGCCGGGTCCCTGAGTGACGGCGAGCGCATCAACGCTCTGGTAGGTCTGGTGGGCATCTTCGAGGGCCTGGCGGACCACCGGCACGATCGCGCGCAAGTGCTCGCGCGAAGCCAGCTCGGGCACCACTCCGCCGTACGGTCCGTGCGTGGCGAACTGGGAAAACACGACGTTCGAGACCACTTGTTCACCTGAGCGCACCACCGCCGCAGCAGTCTCGTCGCAAGAGCTTTCAATGCCCAAAATGTAGGTGTCTGCCACAGCTTCTATATTATTGGAATTGCGACGTTGACGTGATCGTCGCAATAAACGATGCTCGCGCTGGGACAGGCGCCCTCGCCTGTCCCAACTGGAAATTCGGTGAGGGATTTCGCCATCCAAATCGTGCGTACTTTGCACCTGGCCGGCCACAAGGCTTACCTGGTCGGCGGATGCGTGCGTGACATCGTGCTCGGACGCCAGCCTGCCGACTACGACGTAGCCACTGGCGCCACTCCCGACCAGGTGATGCGGATCTTTCCCCAGAGCTATGCGGTGGGTGCCCAGTTCGGGGTGGTGCTGGTTCCATCTCCAGATGGCAATGAGCAGCCCGCCAGACCTTCCCAAATCGGCACTGCGAATTCGGCCGAGCATCAGACAGACAAGGCGGGTGTGGTCGAGGTCGCTACCTTCCGCAGCGACATCGGATACAGCGACGGCCGACATCCTGACCAGGTGCGCTTCTCGAGCGATCCCAAAGAAGACGTCCAGCGCCGCGATTTCACCATCAATGGCTTACTTTACGATCCCGAAGCCGATCGCATTCTTGATTACGTTGGCGGACGGGCCGACATCCGTTCCAAAATAATTCGCACTATCGGCGAGCCTGAGCTCCGTTTCCGCGAAGACAAGCTCCGCATGCTGCGCGCCGTGCGGTTCGCCGCACGTTTCGAGTATCAAATCGAGCCCGCTACTTTCGTGGCCATCCAGAAGATGGCGGCACAAATTCATCAGGTAAGCTGCGAGCGCATCCGCGAGGAGCTGACCAAGATGCTTACCGAAGGTCGCGCGCGACGCGCTTTTGAATTGCTCGATGAAAGCGGCCTTTTAAAAGAAGTGCTACCGGAAGTGTCAGCGATGAAAGGCGTGGAGCAGCCGCCGCAGTTCCATCCCGAAGGTGACGTCTGGGTACACACCCTCATGCTGCTGGAGAACTTGCCGCACCCGTGCTCAAAGACCCTGGCTTGGGGCGCCTTGCTTCACGATGTCGGCAAGCCACCGACCTTTCGTGTGGCGCCGGACCGCATACGTTTTGATAACCATGTGGAAATTGGGGTCCGGATGGCGGAAGAGATTTGCCGGCGCCTGCGGTTCTCCAAGCACGAAACCGAGCAGATTGCCGCGCTGGTGGCGAATCACATGCGCTTTGCCGATGTGCAGCGCATGAAGCAGTCAACCTTGAAGCGCTTCTTCCGGCTGCCGCATTTTGACCAGCACTTGGAGTTGCACCGGCTGGATTGCCTCTCCAGTCATGGCGATCTCACCTTGTACGAATTTGTGCGTGAGAAGCGCGGCTCGCTGGCCGAAGAGCAGATTCGACCGCAACCCCTGCTCACCGGCGACGATCTGATCGCGGCCGGCTACCCCCCCGGACCAGGATTCAAAGAGATTCTCTCCCGCGTCGAAGACGCCCAACTTGAAGGCCGGTTGCAGAGCAAGGACCAGGCTTTGACCTTTGTGCGCGAGCAGTTCCCGGTCACGGCGTGAAAAATCGGTAGTAGCTCAACCCGGAGAGTGTCGCGCGCAGCATGTGGCCGTGCACCGGCGTGTCAAAGAAGAGTTGCTCCCGCGCCGGCTCGCCCTCCTCAGCAACGGCAAACCCTCCGCCCTCGCTTGGCGTCGCCGTCATCTCGTCGCCTTGCGGAAAGATCAGCCAGAGCTTGCCCTTGCGCAGCACGACGCGAAAATTGTTCGACCATGCATGCGCCGCGCGGTAGTGACCCACGTAGCTCTCCCATTCAGGCGGGACGGTGAAGGTTCCCTGCCTGGAATAGCGCTCTCCTGCGTACCAATCTCCCCCGTAGAACGCTTCCACCACTTTGCCGTTCTCGCGCCCAAAATGCAGTGGGAACAACGCAAAGTCGGGATGCTCAACCAGGAAGCTGTCTTTGCCACTGGTCTGCAGCGGGATTCGCTTTCCCCCCTGCTCCAGCAGCAGCTGTTCACCCTCAGCGAGCAACGTAAGTTTGCGGCCATCGGCAGACGTATAAACTCCCTGGTAGTCGTTCGCGTTCGTCACCCTTGTCTTGGAGTCGTCTGCCAGGGTGGGAAGGTCACGACCCTCAAGCGCAGCGCGCATAATTTTCAGCGCGAAGTCGGAGATGGGTGTCGGCCCGAGCGGCGCATTTTCTAGGACCACCACCGCGATGCCGCTGTCCAGGTCGGCTTCGATGTGCGAACTGTAGCCGATCATCCCGCCACCGTGACCAACATATCGGTGACCATCAACATCCCGGCTGTCAATCCCGTATCCGTAGTAGTCGTCTTCGTCAGCGGAAATTTTCACGGCGCGCTGCGTCAACAGCTTGAAGCTTTCATCGGAAAGAACGCCGCGTCCATCAGGACCCGCGCCATGGTTGAGCAACATGCGAACGTAGGCCGCCATGTCAGTCGCGGTTGACACAATGGAACCGTCCCCGGAGGCGTACTCCTGCCAGGTGGCTTCGATCAGGGGTTGCGTCGGACGGTAAGGCCGGTCGTCGTACAGCGGCGCATAACCGGTCGCCAGCCGCCGGTAAGTGTCGTGAGTGAATACCGCTTCTGTGTGACTCATCCCAAGCGGTTGAAGGATGCGTTTGCGGATTGTCTCCGCGTACGGCTCTTTCGTGATCTCGCCCAGCACGTTGCCCATGATCTGGTAACCAATATTGGAATATGCAAAGTGCTGCCCCGGCGCATATCCGGTCCAGCGTTCGCGGACGCCCGCTGCCTGATACGGCGAGGAAGGAACATCGTCGCGATCGCGCGGCAGGCCCGCAGTGTGAGTCAGAAGATCGTGGCTGGTGATGGGCACATATTTACTGTGGATCGAAAACCACGGCAGATATGTAGTCACCGGCTGCCTTGGATCGAACTTGCCCTCCTGACGTAGCTGCAGCAGCGCGGTTGCGGTAAAGGATTTTGAAATGGATCCTATTTCGAAGAGCGTATCTGGCGTTATAGGCGCGCGGGTCTTGATGTCGGCAAATCCGTAGTTCGAGGTCCGCATCAGCCCGTGGCGGTCGGTGATTGCCAGAGAAATGCCGGGCACGTGCTGGGCTTTCATCTCACGATCAATGTAGGCGTCAAGCAGCTTGTAAGCCTGCTCCAGCTTCGGGTTGTGCGTTGCCGCCCCTTGTTGCGCGGGAGTGCCCATTATTGCCAGACAAAGGGATACCGCCAAACCTGCAAGAAGTCTCATTTTTCACTCCGGGAATGAAGCCTTGCAGCTTATTGGAACCAAAAAAGTTGGGCAAGTGGCTGGATTTCCGCTCTCAATCCTTCGCCGGATGGTAGAATTTCAGGATTAGACCGAAGCTTTGGGGTGGTAAGCTGCTGGGTCGTCAATTATCCTGCTGGCGAGTTTCTGCATGATTCGCCAAGAGCCAACGCGAGGCGCGTGAAAACTAGCCACGGCGAGAGCCGAGGGCGAGCCTCTTCATCCAACGAGCGAGGTGACTGATGCAACACGCTGGAGCGGGCCTGCAGAAGATCGTAACCGATACCTTACGCCGGGCGCCTACAGACGATGCGGCGGTGCTGGCTTGGCCACTCGTTTGCGGAACCGCGGTGGCCGGCAAGACCCGCGCTCTGGACTTCACCGACGGAGTGCTGAGCGTGCAGGTGCCCGATGCCAACTGGCGAACCCAACTTTTGGGTCTGGCGCCGCAGTATCTTGCCGAAGTGAACAAGTTTGTTACCAAAAATGTTAGAAAGATTGCCTTCGTAATAGCTGAGGACAGTACACCGCAACGCGCCAAGGCTGTCACGCATACTTAAGACAGCAGCACGGTCCCAGCATCACTTGTCATAAAGAAATCGGCCATGAAAGTCACTGAGCAGGATGTGCTCCACGTCGCCAGTCTGGCCAACCTGGAGCTCACAGCGGAAGAACGCACGCGAATGGTGAAAGACCTCAACTCCATTCTGGAGTATGTGGACCGGCTTGCTGGGCTTGATACCTCGAACGTGCCGCCGATGGCCCAAGTCTCAGACAAGTACGGCGTTGATCAGTCGAAGACGGGCACGGCACGCTTCGCTTACGCGTTTAGGGACGACATTCCGCAGGGTTTGCGGCCGTCGTTTAAGCCAGAAGAGGCGCTTAAGAACGCTCCCGAATGCGAAGCGACCTTCTTTAAAGTCCCAAAAGTGATTGAGAGATAGCGTTTGTTGGATTCCAAATCTCCGCTTAACATCTTCATCTGAATCGAAAACCTCTTGGACTTAAATCTACTCACCGTCGAATCGGCGCGCACTGCGGTACAGGAGCGGCAGACTACCGCCGCTGCTCTGGCCGAGTCTTTCTACGGCAAAATCGAGAAAGATGATCCCGCGATCCACGCTTATCTCACCCTCTCCAAAGATCGTGCCTTGCAGCAGGCAGCCCGCATGGACGCGCTTGCGGATAAAGGCGAGCCCTTGCCGGTACTCGGAGGCGTGCCGCTCGCGATCAAGGACGTGATCATCACCCGGGGCGTCCGCACCACCGCGGGATCGAAGATCCTGCAGAATTTTGTGCCCCTTTATGACGCCACGGCTGTGGCGCGGCTTGAGGCTGCGGGAGCGGTGGTGTTAGGCAAGACCAACTGCGATGAATTCGCCATGGGATCGTCGAATGAAAATTCGGCGTACGGGGCGGTGCACAATCCTCGCGATCTTAGCCGCGTGCCGGGCGGATCTTCTGGAGGCTCCGCGGCAGCAGTCGCCGCCGGTACTGCCGTGGCCGCGTTGGGCTCAGACACGGGTGGCTCCATCCGCCAGCCAGCGTCGTTTTGCGGGGTAGTCGGCATGATGCCGACTTATGGTCGCGTCTCGCGCTATGGATTGATTGCATTTGCCTCCTCGCTCGACCACATCGGGCCTCTGACCAAGACCGTCAAAGACGCCGCTACGGTGCTGGGGGTGATCGCTGGGCGCGATCCAATGGATTCAACCTCAGCCGAGGTGCCCGTACCCAACTATCTGGAGCAGATCGAACGCCCGGTGCGCGGGTTGAAATTGGGCGTTCCCAAGGAGTATTTCGGGGAAGGCCTCGACCCCGAGGTGCGGGCGGCAGTCGAAGCCGCGATCCAGAAGCTGGCCAAGTGCGGATGCGAAGTCGTTTCCATCTCACTGCCGCACACGGAGTACGCAATTCCCACTTATTACCTGGTGGCCACCGCCGAAGCGTCTTCGAATCTGGCGCGCTACGATGGAGTGCGTTACGGCTCCCGGGCGAAGGAGGCGCGCACTCTGGCCGAGATGTACCGCCGTACGCGTGACGAGGGTTTTGGCGCCGAGGTGAAGCGTCGCATCATGCTGGGCACCTACGCCCTGAGCGCCGGCTACTACGATGCCTACTACTTGAAAGCACAGAAGGTTCGTACGCTGCTCACTCGCGACTTCGAGCAGGCATTTGGCAGTGTGGACGCTGTTATCACGCCCACTTGCCCGACTCCTGCTTTTAAACTTGGTGAAAAGGCGGACGACCCGTTAGCCATGTATCTGGCTGACATCTATACAGTTGTGGCTGATCTAGTGGGCATTCCTGGGATCTCCGTGCCCTGCGGTGAAACCGGTTCCGGCCTTCCGATTGGAGTGCAGATCTTCGCCAAACACTTCGATGAAGCCACGATTTTTCGTTTGGCGCATGCCTATGAGCAGGCCCGGGCAGCATAAATAACCGCCACTGCGACGCCTGTTGATGACTCCCGTCCTATTTGCGTATTCCCTTTCGTTACTTGTGCGCGGCGGGCCGGAAACGCACAATGCACAGGACTGGGGGATTTATGAGTAAATCGGTGAGGACAACTTTAGCCCTTGTAGCCGGCCTGGCGCTATGCAGCGCGGTAGCCTTGGCGCAGGGCAGCAGCAACAGCTCTGACAAGAGCAAGACCAAGAGCAAAGGGAACAGCACAGAGCAACACAGCCGTCTCTCCAAGGTGGCTTTTTGGCGGCACAAGGGTGGCGATAACAATTCCAAGCCCTCGCAGCCCAAGCACGCCCAAGTGAAACCGGCTTCGGCGAAGCAGCCTCAGCCCAAGCAAGCTGCGCCGAAACATGAAAACAAGCAGCCGAAGAACGCTGTGGCCAAGAACCAGAGCAAGCCGGCGAAGCATGCGAGCAAGATGAGCAACTCGCCAAAGAAGCAGGCGCAGTCCAAATCGGCGAAAAAGCCGGCAGTGAAGAAACAAGCTGTCAAGGCCCATCACTCGGTGAAGCAGCAACCTGCGAAGCAGAAATCGAAGGCCGCGAAGAAAAGCCCGGCCCGTACGACCGCATCATTGAAATAAGTTTTGCAACGGCAGCCGAACAAAACGGACGGCGATCACACGCCGCCCGTTTTCTTTTTGGTCTTCAGGTAGCAGCGCGGGCTGCAGCACCAGAAACATCCCCGCGGCTCACGATCACTTGGATTCCGGTTCGGCGGCCTCTTCGCTGAGCAGCCCGGCAGCGTGCCCTCGAACCGTGAAGCTTAGCTTCGGCCCGCCACGAGGAGTGAAAGTCACGCGCGGTGGCTGTCGCTGCCAAAGCGGTGCGGGGCACTCAGAATCAGGCACATCAGACTGCGATGCCGCACCCAGATCCTTGCGCACAACCGGCTTCTTGATGCCTAGCTCTGCGACGACGGCGTATGCCTTTCCGCCATCTTCGGATAAGCCGCAATAAGCCGCATAATCGCGGTACCAGCTCACGACTGAATAGAAGGGATCAAAATCCGGCAATTTTAGTTGTGAAATGTGGCCGCTGCTGCGGTCCACCAGGATCCAGCCACCTCGCTGCCAGCGCCAGTCCGGAACTTTCTTCTCGTCGGCCGGAAGCAGGTCATTCAAACGGAAGCCGCGGCGCACCACGAACAAACGTTCAGTCACATCATGTACATCGCCGATGGTGAATTCTTTCACGCGGCCATCAACATAGAGAGCGCGGACCTTCAATGGAAGTACGCGGCTTTCGCTAGGGCCTACAAACCATTTGACCGGAAGTGGCTTTCCAAAGGTGATGACGTGTTGCGCTCTGGCGGTATTAAATGCAAGCAGGAGAAATCCGGCCAGCAGGATTTTAGGAAAAATAATATGCAAGTTCCGCGAGAAAATTCCCCATCGCATAGCAAAAGCGTAACCCCCACCAGAGCATGGGAGCAAGGATTGCTCCCGCAAGAGAGCCGATTCTTCTGCCAAATTAGAACGTGCTTCGTGCATCACCGGTATGATTTGGTTACAATATTCCCGATTCGTTGATATTGCAGGTTCATGATGAGGCCGAGTCCCTTTCGAGATGCAACCAAAGTACGCTCCCCTTCGTCCCAGAAGGGGATGCCCGAAATCCAATCAGGTAAGCACGCCCCTACCATTCTGGTGGTGGACGATAATCCCGACAATGCCTTGCTTATGCGGGAGTTGTTGTCGTCGAAGGGTTACGACGTGGTGGTCTCGCTGCACGTAGAGCAAGCGGAATCAAAAATCAGGCAGCATCAGCCGGATATGATCCTATTGGACGTTGTGATGCCGGGGAAGTCCGGCTACGAACTTTGCCGTGAGTTGAAGGATGATCCGATAACTCGCCTCATCCCAGTGGTCATGGTCACGGGTCTTACCGACCGCGAGGACCGGGTACGTGGCATTGAAGCCGGCGCGGACGACTTTCTCAATAAGCCGATCTTTCCCGAAGAGCTCTTTGCGCGCGTCAAATCCCTGCTTAAGCTCAAGGACTTTACCGACGAACTGGAGAATGCCGAAGCAGTACTTTGCACCCTAGGATTGAGTGTCGAAGCCCGCGATCCCTACACCGAAGGCCACTGTGAGCGCTTGGCGCAATATGCCTCTCAATTGGGGCGGCATCTTGGCCTCGAAGAAGCGTCACTGGTTGCGCTCAAACGTGGTGGTTACCTCCACGATTTGGGAAAAATTAAGGTACCCGACGAGATTCTGAAGAAAGGGAGCAATCTGAGCCCGGAAGAGTGGGAAATCATCAAAAAACATCCCATGACGGGCGAAGCTATCTGCAAGCCCCTGAAGTCTTTACGTCTGGTGCTGCCCATCATTCGGCATCACCATGAGCATTGGAATGGAAGTGGCTATCCGGACGGGCTCCGCGGCCGGGACATACCCCTTTTGGCACGCATCCTCCAGGTAGTGGACGTTTACGACGCCCTGCGCACGGAGCGCCCTTACAAACCGGCCCTGACCCATCAACAGGCCGCCCAGGCGATGCGCGAGGAGGCTCAGGCGGGTCTTTGGGACGAAGAACTAGTCAACGAGTTCTTCGGGATGATCAGTGGCGAGCAATTGCAAGCGGCCAGCTGAAACTCTGGCCATCTAGTCCGGGTGTTTTCCTCATCTACTTACAGTCAGAACTGTGCTGCCGCAACTTGTTGACGAGTAAGATGGCTTTATTAACCTGCGCAGCCCGTATCAACCGCACCATGCAATCCCTATGAATGGCCCTACTTACAGCATCGTGATGCCCGCTTACAATGAGAGTAAGCGGATCGTGCTCAGCCTGGACAAGATACTGGCCCATATTGACAACCAAGGCTGGAGCGCCGAGGTCATCGTGGTGGATGACGGCTCCTGCGACGACACGGTCCAGATTGTAAAGGGCTATGCCCAGAGGCATTCCGCGGTGCGCCTGGTACAAAATCCGGGCAATCGCGGCAAAGGTTATAGCGTTCGTAATGGAATGCTACAGGCACAAGGCGAATTGTTGCTATTCACCGACGCGGATCTTTCGTCGCCCATCGAGGAGGCCTCGAAGCTGTTCGCCGCCCTAACTGCGGGCGCCGATGTTGCAATCGGATCGCGCTGGCTGCGCAGCGAACTACAAACCGAGCGCCAGCCGTTCTATAGGCAATTATTTAGCCGTGTTTTTAATGTGCTGCTGCGCCTGGCTCTGGGTCTCAGCTTCAAGGACACGCAATGCGGCTTTAAGGCTTTCAGAGCGCGGGCCGCCCAGGCGGTATTCGCGCGCCAGAAGATCGAAGGCTGGGGATTTGATCCGGAACTGCTCTTCCTGGCCAGGAAACTATGCCTGGTTACACGCGAAATACCGGTACAGTGGGCGCACGCTGAAGGCACAAAGATGAGTTATTTCCGCGACGGGATCGGTATGGCCTGGGACGCATTACGCATTCGCTGGTATTCCGCAACCGGGCAGTACGGTCGCCCTATGGCCAGGTGCGCCACTACTCAGGCCTAAGCGGCGGCCGCCTGGGTTGTACTTTGGAGTGGCACAACCTTCACTCCCAGTCCTCTTTTGTAGGACAACGTCAAAGTGGACGAGCAAGTCCCGCAGAGCCAGAAAAATTCCACATGACGAGACGAACGCCTGCCCAGCGATGAGACCCCGCCGTCATCAGCCAATTGGGCAGGTTCACTCCCGGATTCCTCGATTTCCATTTGAAACAACCTGCCGTCTCGAAGATACAGAAATGCATTGCTGCAGAGAGGATTCGAACATTTGGAGAGCACGTGGCCTCCTCTTCCAGCGGGTTAGTCTTTAATGCAGGCTTCGCCAATTTTTAATGATGCTCCTGCCTGCACTTTGGGTTTGTGGAAAAGTGGCAAAATTGAGAGCTGCTGGGCCCTCTGGCTCCTTGACAACGCCTTTCCCAATCCCCGAGGGTGATTGAAGCTACCATGCCCGCCCATGCCGGCAAACGTCTTTTACTGCTGTGCACGACGACCGGTTACCAGACGCGCGCCTTTGTTCAATCGGCCGAGAAATTGGGTGTCTCCATTGTGTTTGGGACCGATCGCTGCCACGTGCTTGATGATCCCTGGCGGGATGGCGCCATTCCTTTGCGCTTTGAAGATGCGGAGGCCAGCGCCGCCAAGCTGATGGAATACGCCGCTAGCCACCCGATCCATGGTGTAGTCGCCCTTGGTGACCGTCCGGGGCCGACTGCCGGGTTACTGGCGGAGGCACTGCGTCTTGCGGCGCACCCTAGAACCGCCGCAGATATTTGCCGCGATAAGTATCTCTCCCGCGAGGTACTGCGTCAGGCGGGGATGAAGGTGCCCGAGTACCAGCGCTTCAGCGTGGAAGAGGATCCTAAGCAGATATTGAGTTCAAGCGCGCTGAAGGTCGGCTTCCCCTGTGTTCTCAAGCCGCTTTCGCTTTCGGGCAGCCGGGGAGTGATCCGCGCCAACACAGATCAAGAATTTACCGCTGCCTTCTTACGCATCCGTGCGCTGCTACGCAGTGGCGAGATTGGCGCGTTGCGGGAGGACTCCAGCAACTTCATTCAGGTGGAATCGTATATTGAGGGGAAGGAAGTCGCGGTTGAAGGACTCGTTGATCGCGGCAGACTGCACGTGCTCGCAATCTTCGACAAACCAGATCCACTGGACGGCCCATTTTTCGAAGAGACCATCTATGTGACGCCCTCACGCCTTCCGGCCGTTACCCAAACTGCGATCAAGAATACTGTGGAACAGGCAGTTCGGGCATTGGGATTATTTGACGGGCCGCTGCACGCGGAAATGCGAGTCAACGAAGCTGGGGTCTGGCCGCTGGAGATCGCGGCCCGCCCGATTGGCGGTTTGTGCGCGCGCACTTTACGCTTTCAAGAAAACATGTCGCTTGAGGAACTGATTCTTCGCCACGCCTTGGGCGAAAAGATCGTACCTGTGCGAGAAGCCCGGGCTGCGGGCGTGATGATGATTCCTATCCCACAGGCTGGCTTTCTCGAAGAAGTAAAAAATGTGCGAGAGGCGGCGGAAACCCCTGGCGTCGAGGCCATAGAGATCACTGCCAAAGTCCGCGAAAAGCTGGTGCCACTTCCTGAAGGTTCAAGTTATCTGGGATTCATTTTTGCCCGAGGGGAATCACCGGAGATTGTAGAAGCGGCGCTCCGTCTAGCCCATGAAAAATTGCAATTCGTGATCTCTCCCAGTCTACCGGTGGTGTGAAGGTAGGCGCGCAGTCGAGACCGTGGGCCTGAAGGCCCACGCTTCCACCCCGAGTGGGGGCCCCGGCATTTTCACTCGCCCATTCTTTACTAGGCTTTTTTCTTGGGAGGGACGTACTCCGCCGGCAAGACCGCGCCTTCGCCAAAGAAGAACTGTTCCATTTGCTGGACGATGAATTCCTGGTCTTTGCGGTTGGCGGGATTCAGGCGGTACTCGTTGAGGATCATCTTGCAGTGCTCCGTCCACAGGCCCCAGGCATCGCGGGAGACATGCTCGTAAATCCGCTGGCCCAGAGGGCTGTCGAAAGGCGGCTCGTCCAAACCTGGCAGCTCCTTCTGAAACTTGACGCAGAAGACTGTCCGGTTCACCGGACCCGATGGTATGGACGGCATTGAGCAGCTACCCATGATTGTTCCCACAGCAATTATCGCACAGGGAAAGGCATGAGCCGAGCGCGCCGGCGTTGCCATGGCGCACTTCAACCACAGAGGACACAGAGGAGCACAGAACCGCCACAAAGAGCACGAAGGAGCAGTATCGAGGGGGTAAGATTGAACAAATGGGACCACTGCGACATTTACAGCAGGAATATGACTCAAGATAATCGCAAGACAGGCACGTTCGGCCGATTCTGGTCTCTACTTCCGCTATTGCTCTTTGTGTGCACTGTGCTCTTGTTGTTCTGGGGAAATCGGCAGAGAGAATCATACATTCGCCAACTGTCGATGGTAGTCGTTCAGCATGACAATACAGCGAGTTGGGAGGCCCCCTCATGGGATTATGTGCCACCCGCCACACAGGTCGCTGTGGCGATCAACTTCCCTGCAGCTCTATTCACGTATGCTCTGACAGCTGAGATGGATAGGCCCAGACACACCGCGGTTTTTCTTATCTCAGTCGTCCTGCTGTGGATCTGTGTAGCATACTTGGCAACACGACAGCGCCCGGTCGGCCTAGCCGCTGGGGCTTTGGGCGTTGTGCTGGTATGTACTGGTTCCTTCCTTGCGGGAATTGCAATTCACAGAATTGGGATGGGACACGAGCAATTTGTTAACCTCTGTGGAGTACTGTGGGGCGTGGTCGTGTCAGGATATGCTGTGGCTCTTCTTTTGAGTAGTCGACGATTGCCAAGCTCGGAGCGCGGGTCGTCCGTTTGAAATCGGCGGTCTCCGCTTGATGGCGCAACTAGAATTCCAGTGGTGGGCCCGCCAGGATTCGAACCTGGGGCCAAGGGATTATGAGTCCCCTGCTCTACCGCTGAGCTACGGGCCCGGTGCAACGAGTGCAAATTATGCGGCACCTAAACCTCGGTGACGCTGTGAAGATCAACGTCGAATAATCCCCAGCTAGGCCGATGCTTATGGCAGCGATTTCAGCATTTAGGCAAGAGCAAGCCAGTCTTCATACGCAAGTTATCTTCAGGTAAACTGCTGTGATGACTCCAGCCACTTCCGCTCCTTCTGCTGGCCGCAAGACCGCCAAGCGCGGGCCATCGGGCGAAGAGATCGTCATGCAGCTTACCATGGGACACGTTCAATCCGCGGCCATGCACATAGCCGCCAAGCTGGGCATCCCTGATCTGCTGTCGCAAGGCCCGCGTCCGGTCGCCGAGTTGGCCGCGAAAACTTCCGTCAACGAAGACGCGCTCTATCGCGTGCTGCGCGCGCTGGCCAGCAACGGCGTGTTCACTGAAACCGCGCCGCGTATCTTCGCGCTCACCGACGCCTCGCGTGCTTTGCGCACCCAGCGCGGCTCGCTGCGCGATTTGGTTCTCTTCCTGACCAATCCGCTGCATTACAAGATCTGGCCCGAGCTGATGCATTCCGTGAAGACCGGCGAAACGCTGGCGGAGCGCGTGCTGGGCAAGCCCATCTTCGAGTATTTCGCCGCCAATCCCGATGAAGGCGCGCTGTTTCACGCCGCCATGACCAACTTCAGCGAAGTGGTCATCGCCGCAGCGCTGAAAGCCTACGATTTTTCCGGCATCCGCACTCTGGTTGACGTCGCCGGCGGCCACGGCATGGTGCTGTGCGCGATCCTGCAAAAATATCCGGCGATGAAAGGCATTCTCGCCGACCTGGGCGAGGTCATCCCCGGCGCCGAGCAGCGCATCCGCTCGCTCGGCTTGGAAAATCGCTGCCGCACCGAAGTCATCGATTTCTTCAAATCCGTCCCCGCCGGCGACGCCTACATCATGAAACACATCATCCACGACTGGAACGACGAGCAATGCGCGGTGATTCTGCGCAACTGCCACACAGGGCTGGCGGGCAAGGAGAACGGGAAGGTGTTGCTGCTGGAATCGGTGGTCAGCGCCGACAACGAGCCTCACTTCGCGAAATGGCTCGATCTAGAAATGCTCGTCTTCCCCGGCGGCCGTGAGCGTACCGAGAAAGAATTCGCCTCGCTGTTCGACAAGTCAGGATTCAAGCTGACCCGCGTGATAAAGACGGAGTCGCCGTTATGCGTGCTGGAAGCCGTTCCGCGATAAGTGGCCTGTAGGCCGCCGCCGGTTGGGCACCTCCGTTGGCGCACTAAGCGGAATCCATGAGTGGGGTTTCACGAACAATCAGAAGCCGCAGAGGCTATCGCAGAGCTGCCCGATGCAGGATTCAGCGCCTCGGCCCGGCCTTCAGTAATTTCTCAAATTGCTGATGCCGCCTAAGCAAGGCAAGGCTGAGAAGTCATTCAGAGAAACAGGACGGGCTATTCATGACTTATTACGGCTGCGAGCTTGGTTCCCGCAGGGGTGGCCTGGAGCTTGGTGTATCCGTCGCACAGACACACCTTACAGCTTGCGTAGCGCTGCATGTTGTTCAAAGTGAATACGTGGTCCTTTTTGTCATGGCCACACGCACAAGTGTTGCTCAGAATAGCCTCCCAAATGTTTCATCTGACTGGTTTGCTTCCAGGCTGAAGCATCAAGCAAATATTTCGCCCGGCAAAGGTTGCAATGTCCTGCCTACCAGCGTGTTCCGTGGTCGAGAGGACCTCTCAGCCGAGATCTCGGCATGAATCTCCATGCGTTGCAGTCTGAGCTGCAGAGCACGTTCGATCGTCCGCAGCTCGAGCATCTCCGCGGGTGAGACCAGGGTTGAGGCGCGGCCGCGAGCTCCTGCCCGGCCGGTCCGGCCCACACGGTGAATGAAATCTTCCGGCAAGGTGGGCAGATCGTAATTGATTACGTGGGCCACATCCTGAATGTCCAAACCGCGGGAAGCGACATCGGTGGCGACCAGCACTTTGAACCGCCCTTTGTCGAAGCCGTCGAGAGCGGCAACCCGCTGCGGCTGCGAACGGTCGCCGTGAATCATGGCCGTCAAGAAACCTTCGCGAATAAGGTGCTTGGCTAAACGCTCAGTCCCGCGCTTGGTTCGGGCAAATACCAGCGTGCGTCCTTTCTCCGAGCGAAGCAGGTGACGCAAGGCATCGAACTTGTCCGCCATGGGCACTTCAAAGGCGTGCAATTCGACGCTGTCCACGGGCTTCAGCGTCGATCCCAGCGCGATTCGCACCGGGTCGCACATGTAGTCGTTCACCAGGCGCGCAACCGACGCTTCAAGGGTTGCAGAGAAGCACATCGTCTGGCGTTTCTTGGGCAGCGTTGCCACAATGCGCCGTATTGCGGGCAGAAATCCCATGTCCAGCATGCGGTCGGCTTCATCGAGGACCAGAACCGATACCTGCCGCAGGTCAACCAGCTTTCGCCTATGGAAATCTTCCAGTCGGCCGGGGGTGGCAACCAGCACGCGGGCACCGGATCGAAGCTCACTTAACTGCCTCTTCTCGGGGACGCCGCCCATCACCAGTGCCGCCGGGGCGAGCGACTTGCCGCGGAATCGTTCGAACTGCTCGTGAACCTGCATAGCTAATTCGCGCGTGGGGACTAGTACCAGCACTTCAACAGCACGTGAGTTCGGTGCGGTTTGCAGCCGCTCGATAATGGGAACCAAAAAAGCCAAGGTCTTGCCGGTACCTGTGGGGGCTGTAGCCATCACATCTTTTCCGGCAAGGGCGTGCGGGAGCGTTTCCGCCTGAATTGGCGTGGGATTACAAAAATTGGATTGCGCCAAGCGCTGCTGCATTGCGGCAGAGAGTGGCATTTCAGAGAAATTCATCATTCGAATCGTAAACTTTCTAGAGTGGCGCCTGGCGACGCGCACTCAACGTGCGATTCGCGATGTACAAAAGAGAAGCCGCTCAGGTTATTTGGCGCTGGCACGAAACGGAGAGCAGGACAACTGGGGAGGGGTGGGATTCGTCTCTTAAATCAATCGGACGGCCACACCGCAAGCGAGCCGTGGCTACTAGCGTCAAAAACAGTATAGCACGTGGGTACTCGTGTGCTTCTAAAAAATAACCGGAATAGCGCTAGATATCATGTGCGATCAGAGGCTTGAGACAAACCCCAATGTCTGCTAGTTTGGTTGCAGTCACGAACGCATCCCGCCGTTGTTGACCTCGACGGCCCTTTGCGCAAGAGACGGACGACAATCCTGAACGTCCGAGCGCTAATGTCTTTGGTTCCACTGCCAGTCATAGTCGTCTCGCCGAGTTCGCAAGTGATTCCGTCAAAGCCACAGCACCGCGAGGTTGAACGCATTTGACCGCGCGGGCGGTTCACCTGGTCAACCCCAGCCATGTCTCGTTCGGCACCGCCGTTATTACCCCCCGATGGCTGTACGTGCTTGCAGCAGCTACCCCGCGTTCCTTCGGCGACCCAAACTTGGTTGATGAAACTCTGGCCCCGATTGATCTCAGCCGGATTAACAGCGGCGACGTGGTGGGTATCGGAATCCATACTGCGAACGCATTGCGAGGATATGAGATCGGAAAACTCGCCCGCGCCCGCGGCGCCTATGTAATCTTCGGAGGAATTCATGCCACGCTCTATCCCGAGGAGGCGCTCGAACTGGGCGGCGCCCACGGTGTCGTAAAAGGGGATGGAGAACTGGTGTGGCCTGCCGTAATTGCAGACTGCTGCAACGATACCCCCAAGGCCATGTATGCGGGCGGATGGCTCGAGGGTAATGAGTTTGTTGCTGCTCGTTGGGACCTGATACCCCGAGATCGTTACATGTGGGCTTCGGTGCAAACCGTGCGTGGCTGTCCCAAGCATTGTTCGTTCTGTTCGGTGTGGCGAACCGACGGCCAGCGGCCACGCCAGCGTGCCGCAGATGTGGTGTTGGAGGAAATCGTCCAGTTGCGTCGTCTTGGCTTTCGTTTTATCGCCTTGGCCGATGACAACTTTTATCCTGTCACGTTGACTGATCTGAAGCTTGCTGCCCGGCAGAACAATACAGATCGTCTCAACGAGCTGAAAGCAATCCGAGCAGAACGATTCGAGCTGATGTCGCAGCTGTCTCGGCTTCCCGAAGACATGGTCTTTTTTACTCAGATCACGATGGAAGCGGCCGAAGACCCCGAGTTTTTGGAAGCCATGAGGGCCGCCCGTATTAAAGGCGCATTGGTCGGCGTGGAATCGGTGACCCCGGAAGGGCTCAAAGATGTGTACAAGGATTTCAATGCAGCTGGAGAAAACCTGGTTGAGCACCTGAAAACGTTTCGTCGTTACGGGGTGTATGTGCTGGGTTCTTTCATCTTTGGACTTCCCAGTGATCGTGCGTCAACTTTTGACTATACCGCTGCTCTGGCCCAGCGAGCTGATATCGCCTTCGCACAATTCATTATGTTGACCCCGTTTCCTGGGACTGTGGACTTTAACCGTTGGGAAAAGATGATGGATGGCCATCCTCCAATCGCCGGTGTTCCTATCACCCGGCGTTGGCTGATTCCGCAGGCGCTTCGCCCCAAACTATTTTGGCCACATCCGGTGATGTCGGCTGAAGAAATTCGCCAGCGCACCCAGGAAGTGTGGGACAAATTTTACAGCCTCAAATACATCTGGAAGCGCTCTGATTTCATTAAGGCAAAACGGAACCGACTGGCCTTTGTGCTGATCTCAAAGATCTATCGCCAGATGTACGCAGATACTGGAATCGCCACCGACAGCGCCCGGGTGGCCTGGTCGGCGCGCTGGGCTCGTTTGCTGGCGCGACCCTGCCGTCGGCTGTTTGCCGGCCGCCCCATGCCGAACTTGAGCATACCCGCCAAAGCTCAGTAGTCCCGCTGGCCCTGAATGTGTAACTCCTAACTGGTTAAGAAGAAATTTCTCAAAAGTTAAGCCGGGCCGCAGCGGCTGCGGCGGCGATTCAGGATGTTACACGTCACAAATTCCGGAATGCAATAAAGCTTATCGCTTCGCCTGGTTCAATTGATTGTGGGAGTCTGGGCCTGCACGGATTCAAGAATCAAAAAATGTCACTCGGTCTGGCACGTATGCTTGTGACGGTCATGTTAGTTCAGCGTGTTTCAGTTCGTTTGGGCGTTGGCGTGGGCGCAGGAACAGGCGACGGGCTGGGAACTGGACTGGGACGCGGACTCGGAGACGGACTAGGTTTCGGTTTTGGATCTTTGTCGCTCATCAGCATGGCTAACCTCCAGCATTGAGGGGAGGACCGGCAGTATCCTCCGACACCTTGCGCCTGTCAACACGACCCAAGAAATTCAATATCGAAAAGGTCGACCGGGCAATGTGAACAATAAATCGGCCAGCTGCGTGCCCACCTCTGGGTATCCCAACCCCAGCCGTCCAGCGGTTAAGGCTGGGTTGTTGGCTCTGAGGAAGTTACCGTCTACAAAATCGTCTACAGTGGATTTTTTGCTAGCCCCTACAATGATTCTATGTTCTAGAAAATATTGGTCGGGGAGAGAGGATTTGAACCTCCGACCCCCTGGTCCCGAAGCGCGTGCGCTCGTCGGGACGAACGATTGTGATTTCTGTTGAAGTTTATTGCTTTGCTTTGAATCAGTTGGGGCTTGCTGATTGTAGACTGCGGTTAGTTCTGGTTCTCGAGTGCTTTCGCAGTTACAAAATCGTCTACAGGGGAGGCCGACTACAGCGAAAGCCGACTTGTTGAAAAACAACAGTCTGCGCCGCGGCTAGCAAGATCGTCTAAAATGGGCGATCTATTACACGGCTAATACATATTCAGATCCAGATTTGCGTTCGCACTATTCATGCCTCTCATCATCTGTTTCGCTAATGCCACGGTACTGTCGCTTCCAGTAAGAACCAAGAACGACCCCTATCAACGTTACAATCAGCGCGAAAATAGATAAATTCAAATAGTTGCTTGCGACGACGTTTGCATTTAACAGTCCCAGCTGCCCCGCATAGTACAACGCTGTCAAACAGAGAACCCAGCTGTAAAGTCCGAAGATCATGATTCCCGGTCTTGGATCGTGCGTGTATTCAAATCGTTTACGAACCCAATACATGGAAACGTATAGAACGAGCTGAATTCCTATTAGTGCGCCGACTGGACCCATTGCATCGGACCACTGCACTGCAAAGCCTGCATGCAGAATGATCACGCCGAACAAACCTATCCCAAGCAAACAAGGAACTCCTACTGCTAGCCATCGAAAGAGGTTTTGCTGTCTATTCATTCGCACTGTGGCCACTTGTAGTCGCTGTATATATCCTCGATTTCGTCTATCCCAGCATTTGTCATGTAGAGACCTGCTGCCACACCAGCTACAGCCGCCTGAATACCTAAGAGCCAGCCTAACGGACCTGGTCCACACCACTAAGGTCTGAGCGCCCTCAAGTTCTTGCTAGCGAGTTATATACCGTGAAAGCACAGATGCACGAAGTAAAGGCGGCATTCGCTATGATCGAGGACACTAGGCTTTGCGTTCGGTAGTACAGTAATCCCAAAGCTGCCCCGATAAGGACTCTCAAAGGCCAGTTGTAGACCGGCCAAAAGTATGCAAACACCAAAGAATTGCCAATCACAGCCGCAGGGATGGTTGCATACTCGGCAAGGGTCCTGAATACAATACCTCTAAACACCATTTCACCGCTGACTGGCAGTGCCACGACGAGTAGTACGACTCCAAGGATTGCAACAGGTGACAGTTCGTATGCAGCGACAACAAGTCGTGCGATCACGCGACTCTGTGTGTCACCGCGCAACAGCATTGGGACGGCGATTACAAAGCAGGCCAGCCCGACGAGCAGTCCGATTGCAAGGTCCTTCAGGAGGTTAGAACTGCGAGAATTTTCCGGCGGAGTGCTCGATGAAGAATGAAATATCACTCCTATTGGCTTGTAGAACAGAATTATGCCGACCATTATAAAAACAAAGACTAACAACGTTACCGGAAAACCGTAGAGGAGTGTCAGATCATAACGGGTTGAATTCGGCCAGAAGGCATGAATACCAATGGCCGCCGCAACGTACGTGACAATCGACGCGGCTGACATCGCATATATAAGTTTAGTAAGCGAGAACTGACAATTCCTAAGCGGCTTATTATCTCCAATCACAACTCTCGGTACCCCTTCGTATATTCTCACTTTGCAGCATTCGTTCTAGTCCAACTAGTTTCAATCCGCTTTCGACATAAACTACCTTGTCCCTGCATGCGCGGTTCTTTACTTTATTGCCAAGTTCACTTTAATGGATATCGGGTATACTCATCCCCCCCCGGAGCTAGATCTACAAGTGGGAATTGTTCATGGCAGAAGTCTGAAGTGTCCCCGATCGTGCCCACAAGCGGCATGAGCGCGTCTCCCAAGCTTGGAGACTCGGGCATCTCTCCGAAATTAGGATGATTACGCAGAGCTTCCGCGGCATTGTCCGCGGCGTTTTTCATAGCATGGGCCAACTGTACGCGTTGATCATTAATACATTTATCGTAGTCTTTCTTCTGCTGTTTGGGGTCTGGTCTCGGCGATCCGGGTGGCAAGGGGCACTGCACGGCCCATGGAGGACACGCCGGAATTTTAGGTTTTAAGCCAAACGGATCCGTGAAGTCAATGGGATCGTTTCCCGCATAGCCGTACAGGTTTATGCCCCCGGCAAAGCCAATTGGATCTTGAGCCAGAAATCGCCCATATGTCGGGCTGTAATATCTGGCGCGATAGAAATATAGACTGTCATTGTCATTTTCTCGCCCGGTGTACTGAAACGAGTTAGGATTTCCCGTTCCGACGAGAGTGGTATTTCCAAACGGTTGATACGTGTACTGGGTTGGAATGCCGCCGTTTGAGTTCGTCAAGGCAATCGTGTGGTGAAGCGCATCAGTCAAGAAGGATGACGGCCCAATTGTAGCTCCAGAGTCCAGTCGAGAAAATATTTCATCCGTCCCGAGACCGGTGAGCAGATTCGCAGTCGGCGTGGTTCCAGATAGCTCCTGAACGACGTTCTCGAAATCATACAGAAATGCGGTGCTCAGTCCGGTGATGGTCTTGCTCGAGATCTACGAGATCGCGTGCGGTATGGACGAGCGCGCCGGCATGTTCTACGGCAATGTTTGGAAAAAGGTCATCATCGAGCGCCCTGAACGCTGGATTGGAATTCGGTCCGACCCAACATTTCCGCAGCGAGGAATTTCTCTCGGAGGAAAAACGTACTTCCTTGACACTACCTAAAGGGCACACTACCGACACCGTCGCCACTTAAATGATTGCGGTCTAAAAATGGCATACACCTCCGGCCGATCGGCCCCCTCAGTAGCTGGTGCAGAGGAATTGCACAGCAAGTTCACGATAAGTCGGCGTGGAAAACCCGGTTGTTGAACTTTGAGGACTTCACCGTCTACAAAATCGCCTACATCGCTATAGACGAAAAACCAGAAATGCCGTTCATGTGCTTGAAAAGAATGGTCGGGGAGAGAGGATTTGAACCTCCGACCCCCTGGTCCCGAACTAAAGAAAGTCAACTAAGTTGATTCTTATCAACACTTGTCAGTGGTGCTTCAACCGTGCAAGCCTCTCTCATTCTCACAGGAAGCCGCTAGTTTTGTTGTTATGGGCACCCTCCAATGGGAACCCCAGTAAGACCTGCCCAACGTTCTCGCCCAGCCGGCCAAACGTCCGCCGCTCCGATTGCAGAACACTAGTGAAAAGGGGGATTTCTCATCACCAATCCGAAGTGCCCACTCTGCATCCGGGTGACCGCCGGTATAACTTCCGAGTGGCCGACCATCCGGGAGTAGAGGGACGGCAAGCCGTTTGCCTAACAGCGAGGCCGGGCGGCGCGCGTGCTGGTGTTTAACTTCCCCGCGCTGGCGACATCCTCTACGACAACGACTACAACACCATGCACTATTGCGATGGCGCGCGCTGGTCCAGCATGCCGTGAAGCGTCAAACGAGCCTGGCGTCAGGCCAGTGCGGCGGCGCAGAAATCAGAGCTGCATGCGCCCCCTGATCCGCATGCCCGATTAATGTCTCGCAATAACACCCCGAGCGGCACAGCGCATCGAAGCCCACGTAATCAAAATTGGGTGCGAGGATGTTGAATTCAAAGTAGCGATGCGGCGGCGTGAACTTGCCCGTCAGCCATCCGATCGCGTAGCTGGCGGCGAGCGCGCCGGCCATTGAAGTGAAGTGTCCCACGGTGGGAAGTTCAGGGACATCTCTCCAGTAAACGCTAGCGTCATCGCCGCGGAGTTCGGCCTCTTTCGCTTCGCGCCGGCGGCAATCCTTTTCTTCCTCTGACATGAGCTCCACAGTTGCGCGCCACGGATCCACAAGCTCCAGGCAATGGACACATGGCCCGCCGGGAGAATAGAACGTAATGCGCCCGATCTCTCCTGTTATGGAACCGTTCTTTGATTCAAACACGACGCCCATGTCGATAGCGGGAACCAGGTAGCGGTAGGCGAGTTCACTGATGGCGGTCCGGCTGTGGTTCGTATCCGTACAGCAGATGACGAGGTCCGCGCCGACGACATAATCCCGCGCCAGCGGCTGCACAATGTTGCCTGCGATGCAGGTCACGTTCGCCCTGGGATTGATGGCTTTTATGAGATCCCGCACCACCTCAACCTTGAGAGGCGCTTCCGCCTCGCCTTTTGCAAAGTGAGCTTGATAACTGCCGTGAAGCCTTTCCAGATTCGATTTTGCCAATTGCTGTGGATCAATAAGACCGAAGTTTTCCACGCCAGCACGCGCAAGCACATGGGCCGCTGGCGATCCCGTGCCGCTGGCGCCGATGATAACGACGCGCGCATTGCGGAGGCGTGCGGCTGCTTCCCTGCCGTAGATTTGCTCAAAGCGCTCCCGGTATTCATTGTGGGAATGCGACGCAGAGGACGGCTTGCACCGGGCCGTCTCCCGGCGAATCTCCTTGTCGCTGACCGTCACGATCTCGGTTAACTGAAATTCATGGCCATCGTTCCATCCGCGCCCGGAAAAATGGATATCGCCTTCCTTCGTCTTGGAAAAAATCAGGCTGAAATACGCTCCTTCCTTGCCAAAGGCGGAAAAGTAGTCCCCGTAATACGAGTCCATGTCATCGTCTAGCGGGCTGGGACGCACGCCATAACCTTGCGGATGGGAATGAATGACGCCGACACACAGTCCGCGTTTTTGTTTTTCCAGTGCCGCCCTTAAGGAGTACGGCTCGGTGAATCTGACAATCGCTGTCGTTGAATCGAGGTCATCGCCTTCCGGCTCGATGAGATCGGCGACCGTGATGACCATGCCGTCCGGCCTCCGATGCGTCCCGAAAAGAAAATACGTCGCCCATTCCTTGTCGGGATAGCGCGAGAAGATGAGGGATTCCAGGCGCTCGCGCAGAGCGCCCGTGATCCGCATGACGGCCGCTTGCTTTACCTTCTGACCGATAGCCATGACACCAGTTCATCCAGGTAAGTATGAAAACCATGCCACGTGGGATCCCAGCCGGGAGCCCCGCCGCCATTATGAGGGTGATAGCTGATGGGAACCCAGCTTCTTCCGTCAGCCACGAACGTTTGACGGTTGCCCCTTCACCACGCCGATGAGAGGGGAGCCCTGCGGAAGACAAGCACTGTCGAGCATGGACTGCGCATAACCGCCGGGCACGAGCACCAGCACGTCGGTGCTTGCGACGCCGAGCGTGCTGGGAAGGCCGAGGTAAATGACCGCGTCGGGAGTCTCGATGAGCTTCGTCTTCCAGCTGATTTTTTCGAGTTCCCGCGTCACGCGGGCCTTGATCTCCGCCGTCACCGGCGGCCTCCTTCGACGTTCCTTCGCGTGACCACAAAGTGCTCGCCGTTCTTAATCGGGACTTCGCCCGTGAGCGGATCTCCCACCGGCCCGTCTTCTCCCTGCCGCCGGCGCACGACGGCCGTGTCGCCCGTCAGTCCGGCCGACCGTGCGATGGCGTCAACGGACATTGGATTCGTGACGCCGTCCTCCTCGCTCGTCCTCTTCTTCCCGTTCACGAAAATTACCAGCTTCTCGTTTTTGTTCTCATTGCCCGGAGTCATTTTGGTACCCTCTCTTGCCATGCGGGAGCTGAAGGCCCGTCCCAGCTTTGGGCGCCGCTGCTGGCTGGTTTTATTTGCCCATAGTGGTCTATGCTCAGAATTCCTGGATGCGCGACAATGCGCGCGTCATTTTTTCTTTGTCACGGATACCGAAAATCTGAGCATTGATAAGGGAGGGCCGGAAAACGAAGGCCGTGGAGCGAATGAAAACCAAGCCGAAGCCTTCACCAGCTCCGCGGAAACCTGAGCCAGCCACCCCCGGCGAAATCCAGCAGGCGATCGAGGCTTTAACGCTCGAAGACACCGAACGCATTGAGCAGAGCGCACGGAACCGCATTTATCGCATAGGGCGCGCCGCCAACCGCCGTGATGCCAAAGAACTCATCGGGGAAGCTTTAATGAGAATTCTCGACAGGAAGCGGCATTGGTATAAGGACCGTATCAGCTTCACGAAGTGCGTCATTGGCACGATCTGGAGCATTGCCAGCGAATGGGCAGGCTATCGAGAGCGGAACAAGGACCTGCCGGAATACGCCTCGCTGGAATCCGAGCTGACGAGAACCGATGAGGAAGGGAAAATCGTTTCTCCCTTTGACGGGCTTGCGGCGCCGGCCCTCAATCCCGAACAGGCGCTCATTCAAGCGGAAGTGAGCGCCGAACACGAAGCGCAGAACAAGGCGCTGGTGGAAGAAATCGAAGCGGCTTTCGCCGACGACGAAAAAGCAGGAATTCTCATCATGGGATTCCAGGACGGCATGGACGGGCCCTCGATACGGGCAGAGTTCGAAATGCCCGAAAAGGAATTCCGAACAACGATGCGCCGCATCCAGCGCGGCGTGAAGAAGATTATGGAGCAACGCAATGGCAGGTAAGGAGCGCAGTCACACAGAACGGCTTGAAAAACTTCTCGATTACCTCGGAGACTATATCCGAAGTGCTCCGGGAGATGAACTGATCGAAACAGCACGGGAGGAGGGCCGCGATCCCGGAGAAGGGAATACCCGACTCAAAGGTTTTCTGCTGAACGTGTTCAAGTCGCATCAGCAAAAAACACTCGCGGAGGCGAAGGAAGGTTACAAGCGTGAACTCGCCAGTATTTCAGAAGGGCATTTTGACCTTCCGAAAACCGCTGAGGGAAGAAGAAGGTTGTTTATGGCAGCACTCGCCCAAGCAGGGCAACTGCAACCGGCGTTCACGCTGCAGCACCGCGAACTTTCGGAATTCTCCGATGAAGACATTGAGTCGAACCTCAAAAAACTTGCCCAGCTTGGTCTCCTCCCGGAGGAAAAGTGATTGAAGCGGGCACCCCGCCGGAGAAGATTCTCGGCCTGCTGGGGATCACGGAGCCGGAGGATCTCGACATCGATGCCATCGCCTTCGCGTGCGGCGCGACAATTCTGCGTCAGCCGCTGACGGGGTGCGAAGCGAACATTGTCGGATCTGGCAACAAAGCCATCATCACCGTCAACAGCAAATCCATTGCCGGACGCCAGCGTTTCTCATCCGGTCATGAGCTGGGGCACTGGATGAAGGACCGCGGGCAGAACGCTTTCGGCTGTTCCAAGAGCCAAATGAATTCCGAGTGGACGGGCAACAACGCCGAGACCCGCGCCAACCGCTTCGCGAGCGATCTCCTGCTGCCGCTCAGCATGTTCGTTCCGCTCGCGAAGGGACGCCCGATCACACTTGAAACGGTCATATACCTCGCGGGCGTGTTCAGGATGAGCCGCACCGCGACCGCGATTAGGCTTGTTCAGCACGGTTCGTTTCCCGCGATGCTTGTCTTTTATGAGCAGGGGCGAAAAAAGCGGTTCATCCCGTCCGGCAAGGACATTCCTTCTTCGCTCTTTCCTCGGCTTCGGCCCGATCCTCATTCACTGGCCGCAACCCTCCTCGCAAACAAGCTTGGGGACGACAAGAGCGGAGACGTGCGCGCGGACCGCTGGTTTGATCGCGACGGGGCTGAGAAGTACTACATTCGCGAGAGCTGTTTCAAAACGGGTTCCGATTCGATGACCGTCCTCTTATGGTGGGAGGATGAGCAACAACTCATCGATATCGAAGAAGAAGAGGAGCGCCGCGCGAGTCGGCGTTCTGATTACCATGAGGAACATTGAGGCCGGAAACTCCTGTCAGGACGCTCCTGACCCCACGAACTTGATGGCAACGAGAGCCCGGTCGCTTTCATCGGGCCATGGAAGCCGTTCCGGCTTCGATGTTCTGGAAATGAATGTCCAGACAGAGCGGGGATCCCAGCCGAAGAAATTGTCAAAAGCGAATTAGTTCCTTCCCGAATGACGGGCAACTCTGAAGTAATCCAAGGGAAGGTTTGCCGACAACACACCAAGCCACGTCCGCGACTCTACGGCAGAGAGCTGGGAGAGAAGGTCGATGTTCCTAAGCGGAAGATCACGTCAGCAGAGTTATGCTAACCTGACATCCGTCGAGGTATACGTTTCCGTCAGTTCCACGCTCAAACACCAACGTTGTCGGAACCCCTGTTTCTGGAAGTTCGTGAGCCTCCACCCAATATGCAAAATAGAAGTCCACCTCCGGCCCGAGTGCTTCCTCGCTATTAGAGAGTACGCGAGCTACTACCGCCTGCCTGCCGCGCAGAAAGGAGACATGGCCGCTCTGGAAGGGCTCCTCGCGGAGGATGTTGTCTCTTACGCAGACGGTGGTGGACTTGTGCGCGCAGCGGGAGTCCCAGTCTCTGGTCGCGAACGTGTGAAAACGTTCGTTGAGGCTGCAGGATTACTTGATGTTGCTGGCTATAATGTTCGCTGCGGAGAGCGGGGTTAAGTTGTTGTTGATGCACTGCTGGTCTTGACTTGCGCTGCTAGGAACTCCAACTTTGCCAACAGCTCACGCGGTGGGATCGGTTTGGCTAAAATCTCAAATTGGAGGTTCAGTTCTCTTGCGCGGTCGAGCAGCGATGTGGCATCGGAGGAGCCCGACATGAGGAGGATTTTGCAAGCCTTCAGCTTTTTGCAGATCGCCGCCGCTGTCTCGATGCCGTCGAAGACAGGCATCGTTATGTCAATGATTGCAACATCCACAGCAATTCCGGAAAGCATTTCGAGCGCGGCTCCGCCGCTCAAGGCAAAAATGGCGCTGTAGCCCTCTGATTCGAGCAACATTGCAAGCGTGGCCGCAACACTGGCAGAGTCGTCAACCACTAAAATATGGATATTGCGACGGGATGGACTCAGTTTGGTCTCCGGTGGGCTGGCTGTTGGGCTAACGTGAACTATTTTCAATAGACAATAAATCCTCGGAGTCGTGTAGTCTGTTCAAAAGAGCACACTCTAGAAGCGATAGACGATGTAATGGCGCTGTACGAGTTGCCATTCTCCACTGACGCCACCGGGATAGCCGAGGAAATAGCCGATATTGCGTTGACGGTGAACGCGAGGGATATCTGTTACAAAAAGGGACAGCAGTCCAGAGGAGGTTTTTTTTTGGAGGTTGGGGGTGCTGTCCCTTTCCGATGCGTTCCTACGCATCTCGTGAGATGCAGCTAAGCACAGCAGGTGGTTGCCTGTTCCCTTAAGCAGCGCGTCTTTTGACTCGGTGTTGCTGAGCGTTCTGCCGCAACTTGCGACTCTCGTTTATGAGCCTTTTGGAGTCATCCAAGATCTCGGTCAAATTGCTGCTCGCTAACCTCAGCGCTTCAGTGAGGAAAAAAGCTTTCTGCTGTTCGTTGCGGCACTTGTCGCGGACGTCGTTGAGACGGGACTCGATAGCGGTGGGATGTGGCCTCTCGTCGGCCATAAAACCCCTTCAGCTAACGTCCACGGTAGTCCGCGAATCAAACCGGAGTCAATGCCCTATTTCAGGTGCGTTCCCCCCACGCGGGAGCGGCGCATCAATTGATGACGATTGGAGGATTCTTCGGTTCGCACTTGTGGCTCAGGTATTCCGCAGCGTCTCGACAGCTCATCTGGCATTTGTGGCAGCGGATCGGCCCTTTAACCTCGCAGCGGACTCGGGCCTTTTCTTCAGTTTTTGATTCCATCCTTCGATCATACCGGGTTTGAGTCGATCAAAAACGGCTTTTTACGCTCCAGGGTTGTGCCCACTTTTGGGCCTACCAGCAATCCCAAAAGCCTGTGCGGGTTCTGTGCGCGAACGGGGTGCAAAACCAGCCTAAACCAAACAACGAATGGTTAGGAATTCGTAATGCTTTCTCTGCTTTAGCTGGTTAGAGCTGTGCGGAGTGTAGTGCGGATTTCCCCTCATAACCCAAAGGACTCGAGTCCGCAGTCCCGGGCGCACAGTTGGGTAGCCGAGGCTGGCGGCGCAGGCGGAGAGTGCTTGCCCGGCTCCGACAGCAGGGGAGCGGGCGGGATCCTCACCTACCTGGTCTTCCGTGCGCCCGAAATCCCAGGTTCTGGCTTAGAGTTCCTATACTACCGTCGGGGGAAAAAGCCGGGTTTCGGCGGCTGAGATCGTTCATCTGGTTCATAAGTCCCGAGAACCGCATCGGGAAAGGCCTTCCCCAACACCATCAAGGGCAAAATCGCCCGGTCAGT
>DASRFG010000031.1 GCA_035651655.1 Terriglobales bacterium | reverse complement strand
GGGCTACCGGCCGCAGTTCTACTTCCGCACCACGGACGTGACGGGAGTGGCGGAGCTGCCCGGGGGAACGGAGATGGTGATGCCGGGAGACAACGTCAGCCTGGCCATCGAGCTGATCACTCCGGTGGCGATGGAGAAGGGGCTGCGTTTCGCCATCCGCGAAGGCGGACACACCGTGGGTGCAGGCACCATTTCGGAGATTTTGAAATAGCTAAAACACGCGGCGGTAGCTGGCCGCAAGATCTTTCCTTCAGGGACCGAGAGGTGAAGCTGAAGGGGCATCGAGAGAAAACGTGATTGGAAAAGACAGAATTCGCATTCGCTTGAAAGCGTACGATTACCGCATCCTCGACCAATCCACCGGCGAGATTGTGGAGACCGCACGGCGCACCGGCGCGCAGATTGCCGGGCCGATTCCGCTGCCCACGATGAAGAACAAGTATTGCGTCCTGCGTTCTCCCCACGTGGACAAGAAATCGCGCGAGCAGTTCGAGATCCGGACCCACAAGCGTTTGCTCGACATTCTCGAGCCGACACAGCAAACCGTGGACGCGCTGATGAAGCTCGACCTGCCCGCGGGTGTGGACGTGGAGATCAAGGCGTTCGGCAAAGAGCACAAGTAAGATGCGCGCTTCGCGGCGCCAACATTGAAGGACAGGGAACATGGCAGTCAACGGAATTTTAGGAAAAAAAGTCGGCATGACGCAGCTGTTCGACGACAAGGGTGACGTCCGCCCAGCGACGGTTTTGCAGGCCGGCCCATGCGTGATCACGCAGCGTAAGACCTCGGCCAAAGACGGCTATGAGGCGGCGCAGATTGGGTTGGTCGAGTTCGTCAAGGAATCGCGACTGAGTAAAGGCATGAAGGGACACTTTGGCAAGCACAACCTTCCGCCGATGCGATTTCTGCGCGAGGTTGACATCGAGGTTGATGCGACCAGCGGGGACGGCGACCAGACTAAAGCGGGAGACCGCGTGCTGGTTGACATCTTTGAAGGCGAAAAGTTTGTGGACGTGGTTGGAACCAGCAAGGGACGGGGTTTTACCGGGGTGGTCAAGCGTCACCATTTTGGCGGCGGTCCCAAATCGCATGGATCGATGTTCCAAATCCCAGGTTCGATCGGGTCTTCGGCTTTTCCCTCGCGTGTGTTTAAAGGAATGCGAATGTCGGGACACATGGGAACCGACCGGGTGACCTCGCGGAATCTGCGCGTGCTGGGCGTGGACAAAGAAGACAACCTGCTGGTGGTGGAAGGCAGTGTGCCCGGACCCAACGGCGGTTACGTGATCATCAACAAAGCGAAAAAGCCGCCTAGAGAGCGTCGTGGATTCGCGGGTGTGACCACGGTTGACCCGCTGAAGGCAGCCAAGCGCCAGGCGGCAAAGAAAAAATAAAGGTGCGCGGACAAGAGTGTCTGCGCCACACGAGCAAAGTTATGGCATCAATTGACGTTTTCAATTTGAGCGGCAAGAAGGTCGGCAGCTTCGAGCTGTCAGACGAAGTCTTTGGCGCAGTGAACGAAGACTTGCTCTGGGAAGCGGTGAAGCAGTATCGCGCAGCACAGCGCGCCGGCACCCATGCTACCAAGAACCGCAAGCTAGTTTCGGGATCGGGCAAGAAGCTGTGGAAACAGAAGGGAACCGGTCGCGCGCGTGTCGGATCCATTCGCTCGCCATTGTGGCGGCATGGCGGAACGGTGCATGGGCCGCAGCCCCGTTCTTATGAATACGCGTTTCCCAGGAAGAAGCTGCTGGGCGCATTGCGCTCGGCGCTGGCCGCGAAGTTTGCGGATGGCAAGCTGACGGTCGTGGAAAGTTTTGAACTAAAAGAGCCGAAGACCAAGGAGTTCCGCAAAGCGCTGGATGCCTTAAAAAGCGACGGCAGCACTCTTGTCGTAGAGGCAGCGAAAGTTGAGAACCGCAATCTGGAACTCAGCTCGCGCAACCTGGACGGTGTGGAACTGGTGCGGGGTAATAACGTCCATCCGTATCACTTGCTGCGATATGAGCGCGCGATCTTTGCTAAACCGGCGCTGGAGCGGTTGCAGGATTCGCTAAAGTCGGCCGCCTCGAAACGGCAGAAGGCAACCACAGAAGCCAAACCGGCTGCTGCGCGGAAGCGGGCGCGCAAGACGGCGGAGGTAGCGTAATGAAGTCGGCTTACCAGATCATTCGGCGCCCCATCATCACGGAAAAAGGGCTAGGAGTGAAAGAGACTGAGGCGACACTGGTCTTCCAGGTGGCACCCACGGCGACCAAGACCGAGATTAAGGAAGCCGTGCAATCTATTTTTAAGGTGAAGGTGGATACGGTGCGCACTTCCAACTTTCTGGGCAAGGAGCGGCGGCGCGGACGTTTTGCGGGCTACCGCCCGGACTGGAAGAAGGCTTACGTAAAACTCAAGAGCGGCGAAAAGATGCCGGAGTACGCGCAGAACTTGTAGAGAGCTGATTATGGCGATTAAAACTTTTAGACCGATTACATCAACCTTGCGGTTCCAGACCACCCTGGTCAATGAAGAGCTGACCACGGACCGGCCGCACAAGCCGCTGACCGTAGCCAAACAGCGCATCAGCGGCCGCCGTAATCGCGGCGACATTACGGTGTGGCGGCGCGGCGGCGGACACAAGCGGCGGCTGCGCATCATTGATTTCAAGCGCGACAAAGCGGGCGTGCCGGCGACCGTGGTTTCGATCGAATACGATCCCAACCGTTCGGCGCGGATTGCACTGCTCAGCTACGCGGATGGCGAAAAACGATACATCTTGCAGCCGGTGGGTTTAAAAGTCGGACAGAAAGTCGTGAGCGGGCCGGAAGCCGACATTCTGGTCGGCAACGCCTTGCCCCTGCGCAATATTCCGCCTGGCACCACCATTCACAACGTGGAGCTGCGACCGGGCAAAGGGGCGCAGATGGTGCGCTCCGCCGGCGGAGCCGCCCAGTTGGTGGCCAAAGAAGGCGACTACGCATTAATCAAGTTGCCCTCGGGCGAAACCCGCAAAGTGTTGCAGGACTGCCTGGCAAGTATCGGGCAGGTGGGCAATCTGGACCATGAAAACGTGGCCATCGGAAAAGCGGGACGTACGCGGTGGATGGGACGGCGTCCCACCAACCGAGGCGTGGCCATGAATCCAGTGGACCATCCGCACGGCGGTGGTGAGGGCAAGACCAGCGGCGGGCGGCATCCGGTGACCCCGTGGGGTCAACCAACGCGCGGTTACAAAACGCGCAACAACAAGCGGACGGCGAAGATGATCGTGAGCCGCCGAACGAAATAAGTGAGAGCTGATTATGGCAAGGTCAACTAAAAAAGGTCCGTTCATTGACGGTTTCCTGCTCAAGCGAATCGAGGACATGAACGCGCGAAACGACAAAAAAGTGCTGCGCACCTGGTCGCGGCGCTCGACCATTGTTCCAGAAATGGTGGGGCACACCATCGCGGTGCACAACGGGAGGAAGTTCATTCCCGTGTACGTCACCGAGAACATGGTGGGCCACAAGCTGGGCGAGTTCAGTTTCACGCGCAGCTTTAAGGGTCACTCAATGAAAGCGGCCACAGAAGCCGCAGCCAAACCGGCGGGCGTTCCCGGCGGTCCGGGAGCACCAGTGCCGACGTCTGGAGCCGCGGGAACACCGGCGCCAGCAGCGCCCAAGTCGTAACGGAGAGATAGAGAGATGGAATTCAGAGCTGAAGCCCGGTACATGCGAGTCTCGCCGCAGAAGGCGCGCCTGGTGCTGGATTTGATCAAGGGCCGCCGCGTGGAAGAGGCCATGAATACTCTGGCCTTCACCAAGAAGCGGGTAGCGGGCACGGTGGAGAAGTTGCTGCGTTCAGCAGTCCAGAACGCCAATTACCTGAGCCAGGAAAAAGGCATGGACGTGGATGTGGACAACCTGTTCGTTTTGCGCGCGGTAGCCAATGATGGCCCGCGAGCGAAGCGGATTCGTCCCGCTCCCATGGGTCGCGCCTATCGGTACCAACGCCGCATGGCGCACATTGAGATCGCGTTGGCGGAGCGCAATGCGGGTCGCGAGGGCACTGCCACAGTGGTCGGTGAAGAGGGCGTGACCGCGAAACCGGCCCGCACAGCAGGCAAGACTGCGGGGAAGGCCAAAGTGAAAGCCAAGGCCAGCAAGAAATCCGCCGCCGGCAAGAAGACGGCAAAGGCAAGATCGTAGAGGAGATTTATGGGACAAAAAGTCCATCCATATGGATTCCGGCTCGGCTACACCAAGCCGTGGAAGTCGCGGTGGTTTGTGGAGCGCGACTACGACAAGCTGTTGCTGGAAGACCTAAAACTCAAAGCCGAGCTCAAGGACAAGCTAAAGTCGGCGGGGGTGAGCTCAATCGAGATCGAGCGCCCGGGCAACAAGCTGCGGATCATTATTCGTACCGCGCGGCCGGGAATCATTATTGGGCGCAAGGGCGCCGAGATTGACAAGCTGAAGATTGATCTGCAGAAGCGCACCAACCGTGATGTTTACATTGACATTCAGGAAGTGCACAAGCCGGAACTGGACGCGCAATTGGTCGCGGAGTCCATCGCACTGCAGTTGGAAAAGCGCGTGGGCTTCCGCCGCGCGATGCGCAAGGCTGTAGATTCGGCGCTGCGCTTCGGTTGCAAGGGAATCAAGGTGCGGGTAGGCGGACGTTTGAACGGAAATGAAATCGCGCGCTCGGAGTGGTACCTCCAGGGCCGGCTGCCGCTGCACACGCTGCGGGCTGATATTGACTACGGCCTTGCTGAAGCAAAGACCACGTATGGAGTCATTGGGGTGAAGTGCTGGATTTATCGCGGTGAGATTCTGGCGCAAAAGCGGCGCGAACCGCAGCAGGCTGCCGCACCCAGCTTCTGAGAGAGCGTAAGGAACTGAGAACAGCTTATGTTGATGCCGAAGAAAGTTAAGTACCGCAAGCAGCAGCGCGGCCGTATGACCGGAAAGGCTTGGCGCGGCTCGGAGCTGGCTTTCGGGGACTACGGGTTGAAGGTGCTGGAGCCAGGCTGGATCACCGATCGGCAGATCGAAGCCAGCCGTGTGGCCATGACGCGCTTCATTAAGCGCGGAGGCAAGATATGGCTGCGCCTGTTTCCCGACAAGCCGGTCACCAAGAAGCCGGCTGAGACTCGTATGGGAAAAGGCAAGGGCGCGCCTGACCACTGGGTGGCCGTGGTCAAGCCGGGCAAGATTCTGTTCGAAATGGAAGGGGTAACGCCGCAAGACGCCGCCGAAGCCATGCGACTGGCGTCACACAAACTGCCTCTGCGCACCCGTTTGGTGGCGCGCCACGGGGCAGGCGCACACTAGGAAAATTATGAAGGCTGAAAAGATACGCAACCAGACCGACGTGGAACTGAAGCACCAGGAGCATGAGCTGACCGACCAGCTCTTCCGCCTGCGCTTCCAGTTGCTGATGGGACAAACGGAAAGCCTGAAGAAAATTCGCGGGCTGCGCAAGGACATCGCCCGCATCAAGACGGTTCTCCGCGAGCAGGAACTGGCGGCAGAGAGGGAGAAGTAGCTATGGCAGAAACTGCAACCCAGCGTCCGGCTGAAGAACAAGCGTTGCGCCGCAAGACGCTGATCGGCAAAGTGCTCTCCACCAAGATGCAGAAGACGATCGTGGTGGAAGTGACGCGCAAATACTCTCACCGTTTGTACCGGCGAGTGATGCAACGCTCGAAGAAGTTCTACGCGCATGATGAGCAAAACACGGCGCGGGTCGGTGATTTTGTGTTGCTCGAAGAGACCCGTCCGCTTTCGAAACTTAAGCGCTGGAGGCTGAAGGACGTGGTACGGAAGGCCGCGCTGGTGGCGGATGAGCCGAGTGCGGAAGTAAAAGCCCAGGTGAAGAGCCGCAAGAAGAAGGAAGCGGAAGCGAAGGCGAGCTAGTCGCCGGCGCAGGGATCCAAGGAGCTTTTTATGGCAGTGATGATGAGGACCATGCTCGAGGTCGCCGACAATTCCGGCGCCCGCAAGCTGCAGATGATCCTGCCGCTGGGCGGATCGACGGGGTTGCGCGCCCACCTCGGCGATGTGGTGACGGCCGCCGTAAAAGAGGCATCCCCGGACGGTCAGGTGAAAAAGGGGACGGTGGTGAAGGCGGTCATTGTGCGCACCCGTAAGGAGCATCGCCGCAGGGATGGAACGTATATCCGCTTCGATCAAAATGCGGCAGTGCTGATCAACGAGGGTGGCGAACCGGTGGGCACGCGCGTTTTCGGTCCAGTAGCCCGTGAGCTGCGCGAGAAGAAGTTCTTGAAGATCGTTTCACTGGCGCCAGAAGTACTGTAAGAAAATTTCGAGTTTCCGGTTCCATGTTGCGGAAGTCGGATTTGGAAACTGGAAAGCTGAAAAGGTACAAGCGCAACACGGGTCAAAAAGATGATTACTGCAACCACTGCACACAAGAGAGTTGATATCCGGCGCAACGACACGGTGAGGGTGATTACCGGGCGCGACAAGGGCAAAGAGGGCCGCGTGCTGCGCGTGTTCCCCAACGATGCGAAGGTCCTGGTGGAGCACGTCATGTTGTCAAAGAAGCACGTGCGGCCCAATCCGCAGCGCAACGTCAAGGGCGGAATTGCCGAACAGGAAAGCCGCATCGCAATTTCAAATGTGATGCTGGTGTGCGGCACCTGCGGTCCGGTGCGTGTGGGACATGAAACGCGGGGCGACCGGAAGGTACGCGTCTGCAAGAAGTGTGGCACAACACTAGAGAAGTGAAATCAAGTAATTGGGTAATTGAAGATGGCAAAACCTGACAAGAAAAAGGGCGAAGCAAGCGAACCCAAGCAAGAGCAGCGGCCACAGGAGCAGAAGGCGCGCGGCAAGGAACCGGCACGCATGCGGGTGCGCTTCGAGCAGGAGATCAAGCCTGCGATGATGAAGGAATTCGAAGTGAAAAACCCGATGGCGGTGCCGCGGTTGCATAAGATCGTGGTCAACATGGGAGTCGGTGAGGCCACGCAGAACGCCAAGGTTCTCGATCCGGCCGCGAACGAATTGGGACAGATCACCGGGCAAAAGCCGGTGATCACTCGGGCAAAGAAGTCGATTGCGGCGTTCAAAGTGCGCGCCGGAATGCCGATTGGGGCCATGGTCACGCTGCGCGGCGATCGCATGTATGAATTTTTTGACCGCTTGGTGAACGTGGCTTTGCCACGTGTCCGCGATTTCCGCGGGGTTTCGACCAAGTCCTTCGATGGACGCGGCAATTACACACTCGGACTGCGTGACCAGTTGATCTTTCCGGAGATTGACTATGCCAAGGTGGACAAGCTTAAGGGCATGAACGTGACTATCGTGACCACCGCCAAGTCCGACGATGAGGCACGGGCGCTGTTGCGTCACATGGGAATGCCGTTTAGAGCTTGAGTGCACATTCAGAACTAGCTGAAAGGGATTAATGGCAACCACCGCAAAAAGAGTAAAGGACGCGAAGAAACCAAAATTTTCCACGCGCAAGCACAACCGCTGCAAGATTTGCGGACGTCCGCGAGCGTACCTGCGGAAGTTCGGCCTTTGCCGCTTGTGTTTCCGCGGTCTGGCATTGCGGGGAGAGATTCCCGGGGTTTCGAAATCGTCCTGGTAAGGCAGTTTAGTTGCGAGTTTCAAGTTCTGAGTTTCGAGTTTCAGAAGCTCTTACAAAGAGCTGAAACTTGATTTAGGAGAAGCAAGCAGATGAGGTTGACCGATCCGGTGGCAGATTTCCTGACGCGGGTGCGCAATGCGCTCCGTGCCAGGCACCAGAAGGTAGATGTGCCGGCGTCGAAGCTGAAGCTGGAGATTGCGCGCATCCTCAAAGAGGAAGGCTATATCTCGAATTTCAAGCCGGTGGAAGAAGAAGGCAAGAAAGTATTGCGCATTTACCTGAAGTACAGCAACGCCAACGAAGCCGCCATCACCAACGTGGAGCGGGTCTCAAAGCCGGGATGCCGGGTGTATGTGGGTCGCACCGAGATTCCACGCGTGCTGGGCGGGATGGGAATCAACATCCTGACCACACCCCGCGGGGTGATGACCGGCCGCCAGGCCCGCAGAGAAGGTGTGGGCGGCGAGATCCTGTGCGAAGTTTGGTGAGCGGTATTAGCAGATAGAACTGAGAACCGAGAATTGCTATGTCGAGAATTGGCAGAAAACCGATCGCACTTCCCAAAGAAGTAAAAGTGAACATCCAGGGGAACGTCGTCGCGGTGCAAGGTCCCAAGGGCAAGCTGGAAACCAGTTTGCCGCGGGGCATTCGTATGGAGCAGCAGGATGGCCACCTGGTTGCGATTCGCGAGAACGACGACCAAGCCGCGCTTCACGGCCTGGCTCGCGCGCTGGTGAATAACGCCGTGGACGGCGTCACTAAGGGATGGACACGGGAGTTGGAAATCGTGGGCATTGGCTACCGCGCCGAGATGAAGGGCAAGCACACGGTCGTGTTCAGCCTGGGTTTCTCGCACCCCATAGAGTATCCGTTGCCTTCGGGGGTTGAGGTGGCAGTGGATCCCAAGCAGACGCGCCTGACGGTGAGCGGAATCGATCGGCAAAAGGTAGGACAGGTCGCGGCTGAGATGCGCGCCTTGCGTCCGCCGGATCCGTACAAGAACAAAGGTGTGCGCTATGCCGGCGAGCGCTTGAAGAAGAAGGTTGGAAAGACCGGAGCGAAATAGGAACAGACAATGCTGACACAAGTTTCAAAAAACGAATCGCGGCAGAGGATCCACCAGCGTTTTCGCAAGCGCATGATGGGTACGCCGGAGCGTCCACGGCTGAATGTGTATCGCTCCTTGAACCATCTTTACGCGCAATTAGTGGATGACATGGCGGGTCGCACGCTGGTCTCAGCCAATACCGCCGAGGGCGGCAAAAAAGACAAGAAAACCGGCGGCAACCTGGGTGCGGCAAAACAGATTGGCAAGACCATCGCCGAGCGCGCCAAGGAGAAAGGCATCAGCAAAGTAGTTTTTGATCGTGGCGGTTATCTCTACCATGGCCGGATCAAGGCGTTGGCCGATGCTGCCAGAGAAGCAGGTTTACAGTTTTGATCGCGACGAGCGGGGCTGGGATGCCGTTCGCGTGTTGATGTGCTATCGAGAGTAAAGAATGCCAACAGCCGTTAAGAAACTCGACGCTGGACAATACCAGCTCAAAGACCAGGTGGTTTCGATCAATCGCGTCACCAAAGTGGTGAAGGGCGGAAAGAACCTGTCCTTCGCAGCCCTGGTGGTGGTGGGCGATCCCTCGGCCGCCGTGGTGGGGTATGGCTCGGGAAAAGCCAAAGAAGTTCCCCAAGCCATCCGCAAAGGGATTGAATCGGCCAAAAAGAACCTGGTGCGAATCAACCTGAACCAGACCACCATCCCGCATACCGTCCTCGGACGATTTGGTTCTGGTATGGTCCTGCTCAAGCCGGCGCCGGAGGGCACGGGCGTGATTGCCGGTGGGGCGGTGCGGGCAGTGATGACCTCCGCGGGAGTGCAGAATGTGCTTACCAAGTCCATCGGCACCACCAATCCTCACAACGTGATCAAGGCAACCTTCGATGCTTTGAAGAAGCTGAAGAACCGCGAGGCAGTGGCTGCGATGCGCGGCAAAGCGGTCGAGGAGTTATAAGCCATGGCTGCAACAGCGAGGAAGAAGACAGCGGGAAAGAAGTCGGCGGCGGCCGGGACAATCCAGATCAAGTGGGTGCGTTCGGCTATTGCGGCCCCCAAAAAACACAAGCTGGTCGTAAAGGGGCTCGGCTTTACTCGTCTGAATCAGGTAATCGAGCGCCAGGATACGCCCTCCATTCGTGGGATGGTCGCGGCGGTGCCGCACCTGGTGAAGATCGTGGAATCCCCGGGAGCTTAGGGCTTAGGAATAACTATGAATCTTTCGACAGTTCGCGCGCCCAAGCGCGCCAATGAAAAGAAAAAGCGGGTGGGCCGGGGTATGGGCTCAGGCATGGGCAAGACCTCCACACGCGGCCATAAAGGGCAGCGTTCGCGCAGTGGATCGCGGATGATGCGCGGCTTTGAAGGCGGTCAGATGCCCTTGCATCGCCGCTTGCCTAAGCGCGGCTTCACCAATATTTTCCGCAAAGAATTCGTGATCGTAAACCTCGAGCGACTGGTTGAGTTGGGAGAGAGCACGATCACTCCCGAGCTGTTGCACAAGTCCGGTCTTATTAAGGGACCTGACGACCGAGTCAAAATACTCGGGGACGGCGAACTGAAATCGGCGCTCACCGTAAAAGCCCATAAATTTTCCAAGTCGGCCGAGGAGAAGATCACTAAGGCCGGTGGTAAGGCAGAGGTCATTCAGTAAATGTGGGAGAAGTTTGCCAACATATTTCGAATTCCTGATCTGCGGAAGCGGATCGGGTTCACCCTAGGACTGCTCGCGGTTTATCGCCTGGGCGGACATATTCCCACGCCCGGCATTAACGCCGAACTATTGCAGCAATTCTTTGAGCAGAATCGAGGCACTTTTCTGGGGTTTGTGGACCTGTTCAGTGGCGGACAACTCCGTCGCTTAACCGTCTTTGCTCTGGGAATCATGCCGTACATCACGGCGTCCATCATCCTGCAACTTCTGACCGTAGTGTACGAGCCGTTGGCCAAGCTACAGAAGGAAGGCGAACTCGGACGCAGGAAGATTACCCAGTGGACACGCTATTTGACGGTGATCCTCAGTGCCATCCAGTCCTTCGGTATTGCGTACAGCCTGGAGCGGTCTACCATGGCGGGTGGTACTGCCTTTGTGAACAACCCCGGCGTAGGCTTCGTTCTGATGACCATGCTGACCTTGACCGCTGGAAGCGCGTTCATCATGTGGCTGGGAGAACAGATCACGGAACGCGGCGTCGGCAACGGAATGTCGTTGCTGATTTTTGCCGGAATCGTCGCCGGCTTGCCGCGCGGCGTCGCTGACCTTGTCGAAAAGATAAGGACCGATGCGTGGGGCGCCTTTACCGGGCCAGCCGTGCTCTTAATGGTGGCCCTGATGGTGCTGGTGGTGGCTTTCATCGTCTATGTGGAGCGCAGCGAGCGACGTATCCCGGTGCAATATGCGAAGCGAGTCATCGGGCGAAAGATCATGGGTGGCCAGTCCACGCACTTGCCCTTGCGGGTGAATGCGGGCGGCGTGATGCCGGTAATTTTCGCTTCGTCCATTTTGACTTTGCCGCAGACCGCCGGCTTTGCTTTTCGTAATAACAAGGTGATCGGACCGATCATCGAGGCATTAAAGTGGGGTGAGCCCCTGTATACGCTGCTTTACGCGGTGGGGATCATTTTCTTCGCCTATTTTTACGTTTCCATTGTGTTCAACCCCACCGAAGTTGCAGACAACATGCGCAAATATGGTGGGTTCATTCCCGGCATTCGTCCCGGACGGCGCACGGCTGATCACATCAACGAGATTTTGACGCGCATTACGCTGGTGGGCGCGCTCTATCTGATCATTATTTCGTTCATTCCGGAGTGGATGATCGCCGGCATTCACTTGAACCACCTGCCCGGGATGTTGGGCTCATTCTTCGAGCGTTTTCCGACTTGGGTGACCAACGGGTTGGGAGTCAATTTTTACTTCGGTGGCACTTCGTTGCTGATCGTAGTGGGCGTCGCCATGGATACGGTGACGCAGATTGAGGCGCAATTGATCATGCGCCACTATGAGGGCTTCAGCCCGCGCAGCGGTCGGATTCGCGGCAGGCGTACCTGGGCGTGATCGCGGATGCTAGGCGCGGCTGCTTCGTCCTGCGGGACTGCAGGCGACAGCCCGGTAGCAGGTTGCAAGGGTGGCGTCTCGAATGACGAGGCGAAGCGGAGTTAAGAAGAGACGCAAGGCCAGGGCGATGGTGGAGAAGAACTCAGGTAAGGTTGGTCCGATCATCCTCCTGGGGCCGCCAGGGGCGGGCAAGGGGACCCAGGCCAAGCGCATCGCCGAGCATTACGGGATTCCGCAGGTCTCAACCGGCGACCTGCTGCGCGAGAATATCGCGCGCGGAACGGCTTTGGGCCGACAGGCAAAGGAAGTCATGGATCGGGGCGAGTTAGTGTCCGATGACGTGGTAAATGAAATGGTGCGGGAACGGCTTGGGGAAGAAGATTGTCGGCGCGGTTTCATCCTTGACGGGTATCCGCGTACGCCGGTGCAGGCGGGTTGGTTGGACGGTTTTCTGGAAAGTAAGCGGGCCAAAGGGCGAGCCCAGTGCGGGCCGTTGATTGTGATAGAGATGGACGTCGACTACAATAATCTTATTGAGAGGCTTACCGGCCGGCTCTATTGCGCTCACTGTGGCCGCATTTATAACGTTATCACTCAGCCTCCTCGCGTTGACCAGCTCTGTGATTTCGACGGAACTCCGCTGGTGGCCCGCAGCGATGATCGAAGGGAAGTCATCGCGGAGCGTCTGAAAGCTTACGAGCAACAAACTCGACCTTTGGCCGATTATTACGCGAAGCAGGGCCAGCTGGTGCACGTGAATGCGGATTTGGATGTTGATGCTGTGACTTCGCAGGTTTTGAGGGTCATTGAACGTTCTCGCGGCGCAGACATGAAGAGTCCAAGCTGGAGCGCTTGAGAGAATGCCGATCGTGTGCAAGTCGCCGACAGAAATTGAGAAAATGCGCCGCAGCGGACAGATTGTGCGTCAGGTGCTTGAGCGCGTGCGGGAACTGGCAACTCCGTCGGCGAGTACCATGGACCTGGAACGCGCTGCGGAAAAACGCATCAAGGAACTCGGTGCTAAACCGGCATTCAAGGGTTACCACGATTATCCCTGCGTGCTCTGCACCTCAGTGAATCAGGAGATCGTGCACGGAATTCCTTCCAGCAAGCGGGTGCTGAACGAAGGCGACATCGTTTCCATTGATTGCGGCGTGGTGCTCGATGGCTATTACTCGGACGCGGCGATCACCGTTCCGGTGGGCAACCACACGCCGGCCGAGCTGAAGAAGCTGTTAGAGGTCACAGAAGGTTCGCTCTATCGTGGAATTGAGCAGGCGGTCATAGGAAATTCGGTGGGGGATGTGGGCGCCGCCGTCCAGGAGTACGTGGAGTCAAACGGATTCAATGTGGTCCGCGAGTTTGTGGGGCACGGAATTGGGACGCAGCTTCATGAAGAGCCGCAGGTGCCAAATTTCGGCGTTCGCGGCCATGGAGCGCGCCTGCAGGAAGGCATGGTGCTCGCCATCGAGCCCATGGTCAATGCGGGTCGTCCGGGAGCGCGGTTGTTGAACGATAATTGGACGGCGGTGACCGAAGATGGAAGCTACAGCGCCCATTTTGAGCACTGTGTTGCGGTCACCAAAGACGGACCCCTGATTTTGACTCAGTGATAACGCATAGCTAAGTTAGGAGTGCATGAGTAAGGAAGATGCGATCGAAGTAATGGCTACGGTGCTGGAGCCGTTGCCCAATGCGATGTTTCGAGTGGAACTGGAAAACAAGCACCAGGTGTTGGCGCACGTCTCAGGAAAGATGCGGAAGAACTTCATCCGCATACTACCGGGGGACAAAGTCGCGGTGGAGCTTTCGCCCTACGACCTGACCCGCGGGCGAATCGTTTATAGGTACAAGTGAATCAATATAAAGGCCACATTTTCAGCTATTTCAGGGTAGGGAACGGAACCAGGAACCGATTATGAAGGTACGCGCTTCAGTTAAAAAGATTTGTGACAAGTGCAAGGTCATTCGCCGCCGCGGAGTGGTGCGGGTGATCTGCGAAAATTCCAAGCACAAACAAAGGCAGGGGTAACACATGGCACGTATTGCAGGCGTGGACCTTCCGCGCAACAAGCACACTGATATCGCCTTGACTTATATTTACGGAATTGGGCATTCTCGCGCGCGACGGCTGCTGGGAATTGCCAACGTTGACGGGGTGAAGAAAATACAGGACCTGAGCGAAGACGAGGTCAACCGCATCCGCCAGGCAATCGAAGCCGAGGGTGGGGTTGAGGGCGACCTCCGCAAAGACCAGTCCATGCATATTAAGCGGCTGATCGAAATCGGCTCATACCGCGGTTATCGGCACCGGCGCAACCTCCCGGTGCGTGGCCAGCGCACCCACACCAACGCCCGTACCCGCAAAGGACCGCGTCGCGGGACGGTTGCCCAGAAGAAGAAAGCGACGGCAAAAACATAATTTATGGCTAAACCAACTACTCCCGCTGCTGCAACCACCGGCGCTCCCGCTGCACCGGAGAAAAAAGGAAAGAAGAAGCAGTTCAAGAAGAAGGAGCGCAAGCATGTCCCGCATGCCGTGGCGCACATCCAGGCGTCCTTCAACAACACCATCGTGACCATCGCCGATCAGGCCGGCAATGTGCTCGCCTGGAAGAGTTCCGGGTCACTGGGCTTTCGCGGCTCGCGCAAGGGTACTCCGTTTGCGGCGCAGCAGGCGGCCATGAATGCGGCCAATATGGTGCGCGAGCACGGGGTGCGCAGCGTGGAAGTGCGGGTCAGTGGGCCAGGTTCGGGACGCGAATCGGCAATTCGTGCTCTCGCTGCCGCTGGAATTGACGTACGCCAGATTCGCGATGTCACGCCCATCCCACACAACGGGTGCCGGCCACCGAAAAGGCGAAGAGTATAGTTTCAAGTTTGATCGGGAAGAAAGGCCGCCATGCCCGTAAACCGATCCAGAATAAAGGAGAAGAAAATTGGCACGTTATAAAGGTCCAGTATGTCGTCTGTGCCGCCGCGAGGGCATGAAGCTGTTCCTCAAAGGGGCAAAATGTTTTACCGATAAGTGTCCCATTGAGAAGCGCAATTTCGCTCCTGGACAGCACGGTAAAGATCGCAAGGCCAAGGTTGTAGGCTACGGTCTGCAACTTCGCGAAAAGCAGAAAGCCAAGCGTATCTTCTTTACCCAAGAAGGCCAGTTCCGCAACTACTTTGAAAAGGCTTCCCGTTCGCCGGGGGTCACCGGCTTTCTGCTTCTGCAACAGCTTGAGCGCCGTCTGGACAACGTGATCTATCGCCTGGGATTTGCTGGCGCGCGTCGTCAGGCGCGGCAACTCGTGCGTCATGGCCACGTTGAGGTGAACGGCCGCAAGGTCAATATCCCCTCATACGAGGTCAAGGCGGGGGACCAGGTGGCAATTCGCGAGAAGAGTCGCAAGTTGACAGCCATTGAGCAGGCGCGCGAATTTACTTCTCATCAAACGGTGCCGACGTGGCTGGAAGTGGACCGCGAGAATTTCAAGGCGCGAGTGGTGAATCTGCCCAAGCGTGAAGAGATCAACCTCCCGATCAACGAGCAGTTGATCGTGGAACTGTACTCGAAATAAGCAGTTTCAAGTTGTTAGTTTCGAGTTTCACACCGGAAACTCGAAACTGGCAGACTCGAAACTGGTTTTGATGGCCTGTATCTTCGTGCCAGATCCGCCGGTTTCGGCGCTTGACCCGGTTTTTTGGGCCTGCCGGGAAGCCGAACTGAGCAACATGGCCGAAAAGGAGAAACAAATGCTTTGGAAAGGTTTTCAAAAACCAAAACGGCTCGCCACGGACACGGAGAGTCTAACCGATAAATACGGAATGTTCTGGGCCCAGCCCTTTGAGCGTGGCTTTGGAACTACCATCGGCAACGCGCTGCGCCGTGTGCTGCTGTCCTCGATTGAGGGCGCGGCAGTCACTGCAGTGAAGATTGAGGGCGTGCTGCACGAATTCCAGTCCATCCCCGGAGTAGTCGAGGATGCAACCGACATCATCCTCAACCTGAAGCAGGTACCGTTTAAGCTGAATGGTGAGGGCCCTAAGGCCATCTACCTGCGTGCCGAGCAGCCGGGCGTGGTGACATCAGGGATGATCGAGGCCGACGCAGACGTCGAAGTCCTGGACAAAGACGTCTATATCGCCACCGTCAGCGAAGGCGGCAAGCTGGACATGGAAATGCGCTTGAAGCGCGGCCGTGGCTACGTTTCCGCAGATAAGAATTTCGATGAGGACCTGGGGATCGGATTTATTCCAATCGATTCAGTTCACTCGCCGGTGCGCAAGTGCAATTACACGGTGGAAGCCGCTCGTCTGGGCCAGATCACCGACTACGACAAGCTGACTCTTGAAGTATGGACCAACGGGTCGGTAGCTCCGGCGGATGCGATTGGGTTGGCGGCGAAGTTGCTGAAGGACCACATGAATATCTTCATCAACTTCGAAGAAGAGCTGGAGACCATGGCCTCCAGCGAAGAGCGCAAGCCGGAGATCCGCAACGAGAACCTCAACCGTTCCGTGGAGGAACTCGAGCTTTCGGTCCGCAGCTATAACTGCCTGAAGAACGCCAACATTCAGACCATTGGCGAACTGGTCCAGAAAACAGAAGCCGAAATGCTGAAGACCAAGAATTTCGGCAGGAAATCGCTGAACGAGATCAAAGAGATCCTCGCCACCATGGGATTGAGCCTGGGCATGAAAATTGATGAGCACGGCAACGCCGTGCCCGGACCTCAACCGCCGCCACAACCGGTGGGCACCATCTATGGAGAAAACCCGCAGTACTGAGCGGGTAGAGAGAGGATCAATAAGGAACGGCTATGCGTCATCTCAAAGCAGGATGGAAATTAGGCCGCAATACCAGCCACCGGCGCGCGCTGTTGCGCAACCTGGTGACCTCACTCATTCTCGAAGAACGCATTGAGACTACCGTGGCCAAGGCAAAGGCCATGCGTCCGCATGTGGAACGCATGATCACGCTGGGCAAACGGGGAGACCTGGCGGCACGTCGGCTGGCGGGTGGTTTTCTTATGACCCGCGAGTCGGTGGACAAGCTGTTCGAGCTCTCACCCCGTTTCGGCGATCGAGAAGGCGGTTACACCCGAATTATCAGAGGTGGCTGGCAGAAGGGCGATGGTGCGGAAAAGGCGTTCATCGAACTGCTGGGTAGCGAGAAGTTGCAGGAAGAAAAACGCCAGAAGCGTGCCGAACTGCGCGCCAAGCGGGCCTCCGAAGCGAAAAGGGCGATGGAGGAAGCGCAAGCCCAGCAAGAAGCACTTCCAGCCGAAAGCGCCAAAGAAGAAGAGGACGAGAAAGAGAAGTAAGCTGTTGTCCTTGTAAGTTATTTGGAACGCACCCAGATTTGGGTGCGTTTTCTTTTTTGGACAGCACCAAAGTACCTGTACTTTGTGCACGGTCACTGGCCATTGAGATGGAGCTAGACTGCTAGCAGAAGTATGTCTCGGCCGGCGAAAATCTGGATTGGAGTGGGCGCAGGCGTCCTGCTGTTGATTTATGTCTTTGGGATGCTCCTGTGGCTGTCAAATCAGCCGCCGGTGTTGAGCCGCTCGAAAGAGAAGGACCCGCTCTCCGGATATCCTCTGAAAGTCCGGCTTAATCCGGTTCGCGATCGTTCCCCGGAACGCAGCGCGGAAAAAGTTTTGCACGCGATGAGTGATGGCAAGTGTCGCCAGCAATTGGCCGGTTGGTTCAAAGACTACCGCTGGCACTACGCCAAGTTCGTCTGCGACTCCGAGCAGCAACATCCAATTGTTTCGTGGAGTTTGTTCGACCGTGAAGAACAGCCACCACTGGTGATTCTGCAATACCATGCCAAACGCAAGGATGGCGACAACACTTACGAAGAAAATCTCTGGATCACCACTCAGCAGCAGGCTGCTGGTACCTGGGAAGTGACCAAGTACGGCGCGATGTACTAAACCCGATCGACCCTCAAGCAGAAACCAACGTAAGCCGACGATTCCGCAACCAGGCCAGTATCAGCATTTGGGCCACCAGAGCGGCGGCGGTATCCAAAAAGACGTCGCGGACGGTGCCCGTTCGCGAGGGAATCAATCCCTGATGCCACTCGTCTAGGTAAGCCACCACGACGCTCATAAAAAATGCGGGTGCCGCCCAGCGAATGTTCCAGAGCGCCGGCTTGGAGATCGCGATGGTAGCTCGCCAGGCGCGGAACAGCAACGCGCTCAACGTAGCGTATCCGATCACGTGGCCAAGTTTACGGAGAGCGGCATGCAAAATATCAAAGAGATCCGGATCGATGGGGCCGAAGAGCATGGACCATAAGCGGTGGAGAACAGAGCCGGTGTGACGGGCGGACAGAAGGTCGGTTGACTCCACTGCAATCAGGACCAGCCAGACGACAGCGGGCAGCCACGCCCGCCAAAGGCTCAGGCGCGGAGACGCGTGGACAACCTCAGCGGGGTCATTGGACATTCAGGGGGGCTATTCCCACCGGTAATTCGGCGCTTCACGAGTGATAATCACGTCGTGAACATGGCTTTCGCGGAGGCCGGCCGCGCTGATCCGCACGAAACGCGCCTTTTGCTGTAGCTCGGGAATGCTGCCGCAACCGCAATATCCCATCCCTGAGCGCAATCCGCCGACCATCTGATGGACGATCATGGCAGTGGTGCCGCGGTAGGGTACGCGCCCCTCAATGCCTTCAGGCACCAGCTTGCCCAGGCGGTTTTGTTCGGCTTCTTCGGTGGGCATAGCGGTTGAGGAATCTCCGTCGGCATTTTGGAAATAGCGCTCACTACCCGCGGATCCAGAACCCATTGCGCCTAGAGATCCCATACCGCGATAGGTCTTAAATGTCCGGCCCTGATAAAGAATGGTCTCGCCGGGACTCTCGTCGGTACCTGCCAGCAACGACCCAACCATGACGATCGCGGCGCCAGCAGCCAGGGCTTTGCTGATGTCGCCCGAGTACTTGATGCCGCCATCTGCGATTACCGGGATTCCAGCCTCACGCGTCGCCCGGTACGCCTCTGCAATTGCCGTGATCTGCGGTACGCCCGCGCCAGTTACCACACGCGTGGTACAGATCGAACCGGGACCGATCCCTACCTTGATGGCATCGGCTCCGGTACGCGCCAGTTCACAGGCGCCTTCGAATGTGGCCACGTTGCCGGCGATCAGATCCACCTCCGGCAGCTTGGATTTCACTTCTTTTATCGCGTCCAGAACCCGTGTCGAGTGTCCGTGCGCGCTGTCAATGGAAAGGACATCTACTTTGTTCTTCACCATCTCTTGCGCGCGCTCCAGGTAGTCGCCGGTTGCGCCGATGGCGGCCCCGACGCGTAGGCGTCCCTGGGAGTCTTTGGCTGCATTGGGATACTTCAGCTTTTTCTGGATATCTTTAACGGTAATCAGGCCCTTGAGGTTGTACTTGTCATCCACCACCAGCAGCTTCTCTACCCGGTGCTTGTGCAGGATGTGCTCGGCTTCCTCTAAAGTCGTGCCCACAGGAACCGTGATCAGGTTTTCCTTGGTCATTACTTTGTTGATGGGAATGTCAGTGCGGGTTTCGAAGCGCAAGTCGCGGTTGGTGAGAATGCCGACGAGCTTTTTGTTTTTGGTAATAGGCACGCCAGAAATCTTGTACTTACGCATCACTTCCAGAGCGTCCGCAACTTTGTCGTCAGGCGACATGGTCACCGGATCAACGATCATGCCGCTTTCGGAACGCTTCACCTTGTCTACTTCGTTCGCTTGTTGGTCAATGCTGAGGTTACGATGGATAATTCCCATTCCCCCCTGTTGAGCGAGGGCGATGGCCATCCGCGATTCAGTGACGGTATCCATGGCCGCGCTGATGATGGGAATATTCAGGATGATGTTGTGGGTCAGCCTGGTCTGGGTGTTTACTCCGGCGGGTACAACCTCGGAACGGGCCGGCAGCAGCAACACGTCATCGAAGGTGAGTGCCTCAGGCACCGGGAAATGAATCATAGGTTGGTCTCAGTTGAAACTTTATTGTAGAGAAGCTTGCAGGTTGTGTGCAAACAGAGAGTCTCCGGGCAAGAATCATTTGGGATTCGAAGGCATCAAATAACTAACGGTGCGCTGATTTCTCGCGCTTCCCGGTGATCTCGAAAGCCGGTCTGATGGTTTGTCTTTTGCCCCCGAGCGGGGTATCATATTAGTCGAGTTACTGTTGTGTAATACCGTTTTGGCGAAGCACACCAGTGGGCGCAAGCCCACTTTTTGTTTGAAGGTGTTTTGGCCGGTGCGGTGCCTGAAACGGAAGCCCCTAAACCCGGTGCTTTCATGGCGTTGGACATTGATCAAGTACGCGCCGTCGTAGAACGTGTGGCGGCGTCCAGCGGGCTGGAAGTAGTGGACGTAGAGTTCCGCGGCGGCGGCAAAGCACGCATGCTGCGGGTGTTCATTGACAAACCAGGTGGTGTCACCCACGACGATTGCGCCAACGTGAGCCGTGAGGTGGGGACGATTCTCGATGTTGAGGATGTGGTTTCTGGTGGGTCCTATCTGCTCGAGGTTTCTTCGCCCGGTCTGGATCGCAAGCTGGTCCGTCCGGCGGATTACGCCCGCTTCACGGGAAACCTGGTCAAACTGACCACCCACACGCCGCTGGAAGGGAATCGTCACTTCGAAGGCCGGCTGGAGCGTTTCCAAGACGGCCGTTTAACGCTGCAGATCGAGCGTTCAAAACGGGAGAAGCGGCGGCATCCGGAGAGTTCCGCGCCGCAGACCGTTGAGATCGAACTGGGCAACGTTGAAAAAGCAAACCTGGTGCCCGAATTTTAATTACGAATTCTGAAGACGAGAACTGTCATGGCAAGTGAGCTGTTCAACACGATTGATGCCTTAAGCCGCGAGAAGGGGATTGATCCCCAGATCGTAATCAGCGCGGTGGAAGATGCCATGGTCATTGCCACTCGCAAGTCCCTCAAGTCGCAGGAAAACATGCGCGCCGAGTTGGACAAGGACACTGGCAACATTCGCGTGTATGCCGTGAAGTCCGTAGTTGAATCGGACGAGCAGATTGAAGATCCGAACCTGCAGATTTCGGTTGACGAGGCAAGGAAGGCGGACGCCGAGGTACAGCCGGGAGGCGAAGTTCGCTTCCTGCGGGCCACTCACGAGATGTCTCATCCCTCAGGCTTGGGGCGAATTTCAGCGCAACTGGCTAAGCAGGTGATCTTCCAGAAGGTCCGCGAGGCCGAGCGCGATACGGTTTACAACGAATACATCAATCGTATCGGAGAAATCGTCACTGCTACGGTGAAGCGCGTGGAAGGGCCGGACGTGATCTTCGATGTCGGCAAGGCCGAGGCCCGCATGCCACGCAAAGAACAGTCTCGGCTTGAATCGTTCGCTGTGGGCGAGCGCGTTCGTGTAGTGATTGCGCGTTTAGAGCGGGCGTCCAAGGGGCCTCAGGTAGTTGTGTCACGAGCAGCGCCTGAACTGGTACAGCATTTGTTCCAGACTGAAGTTCCGGAAATCTATGACGGCACGGTGGTAATCCGCGCTACTGCCCGCGAGGCTGGCGAGCGCACCAAGATCGCCGTCATGTCGAAAGATAAGGACGTTGACGCGGTGGGTGCTTGCGTGGGCATGAAAGGCATGCGCGTGCAGTCCATTATTCGTGAGCTGCGCGGCGAGAAGATTGACATCATCGAGTATCAGGAAGACGCGGTCTCATTCGCGGAGAAGGCGCTGCAACCGGCGAAGGTCAGCCGGGTTACCGTGGTTGACGCCGCTGACAAGCACCTTGAAGTGATAGTGGATGACAGCCAGCTCTCTCTGGCCATTGGAAAGAAGGGGCAGAACGTACGCCTCGCGGCCAAACTTTTGGGTTGGAAGATCGACATCAAGAGCGAAGAGGAAAAGCGCCAGGAAGTGGAGCAGCAGATGACGGCGCTAGTTGGGTCGGCTGCCACGCCACTGGAGCGAGTGCCCGAATTGGGTGAGGGGGTCGTGGAGAAGCTGATTGCTGCCGGTATTACGACCGTGGAAGCGTTGGCGGACATGACTCCGGAGCAACTAGAGGCGATTCCTGGCATAGGCCCCAAAACGGTGGAAAAAATCAGCATTGCGGTGAATAATTACTTTTCTAGCTTGGAAGCGGAAGAACTGCCCGCTGAGATTGACCGCCCGGGCGAGATACCCGAGACCGGTGCTGCAATGGGTGAGGAACTGGGGCCGGAAGCGGCGGGGCAATCGGGCGATACTCTGGGCTTGCCCAACATCCCGGTGGACGCGCCCGAGAGCGTCGAACAGCTGGCAGAAGACGGTCAGGCCTTCGAAGCGAGCGCCGTCGAAGGGGTTGAAGACGCACCTCCCGCTGACGAGTCCGAGGTGACCACGCACGAACGGCCGGCGGGCCCTGAGGACAAGATTATTCCCCCAGGCGAAGAATGATAGCGAGTGTAGGTGTTGTGAGACTTAACCGTGAGGTTGATATGAAAACTTAACGGGTAGTAACGGAGGAAATAGACGGCGGATGCAGAAGATTCGTATTAACGACCTGGCCAGAGAGTTGGAAGTAAAGAGCAAGTCCATCCTTGACGCATTGCAAGCGGTCGGGGTCACAGAGAAAAAAACCCACTCCAGCTCCCTTGAGATAGACGAGGCGGAGAAAGTGCGGGGGTATTTCCGCGCCCAGGCAGAGGCCCAAGCTGCGTCTTCGAAACCCTCCCGCTCTGCCCGTGCTGACGACACCATCAAGACCAAGATCGATCTTTCTCATATTTCCAAACCGGGGGACGTGCTGAAGGCGATTGGTAAACAGCAGACCCCTGCCGCTACCCCGACTCCTGTTAAGCCTCCGGCGCCAGCTGCGCCTGCGGTGGAGAGTAAGCCCGTAGTGGCTCCTCCCAGGCCCGCGGTTGCGCCAACTGCGGCGTCGCATCCGCCGGCCGCGCCGATCTCGATCCCAGCGCCTCCTGCGGTGCAGGCTACGCCACCTCCAGTTGCCGCGCCGCCAACGGCTTCGACCCAAGCCCAACCGGTGGCTGCAGCCTCTCCGCAATCCGGCGTTCCAATAGCGCCCCGGCGCATGATCGTGCCGCAAACCGGACCGCGCCCGGTCTATAAGGCGCCGATTGCAAATCGGCCGCAGGCGCCGGCAGCGCCGATGGCGACATCACCGGTCCAGCAGACTCGGCCGGCAGAGAGCCGTCCGATGGCGGGCCGTCCCATAGCTAGTCGCCCGGGGGCGCCGGGACGCTCGGCGCCAGGCCGTCCGGTTCCGGGTCAGCCCATTTTCCAGCGTCCGCGTCCTTCAGGGCCAATGACGTCGCGGTCGCCGCTGCGTCCTGGCGAGCGTCGTCCAATGCACCCCACCAGGCAGTCGCCTACGGGGGTTCGGCCCATGGGTGTTGGCCCGGGCGCGCCGCCGACCAGCGTTCGTCCCGGCGCGCGTCCGAGTGGGCCATCGCGTCGCCCTGGGCAGCGTTATGTTCCGCGTGGCGTGAAGGAAGGCCCGATGAAGGGCTTTGTTCCGCCCCCCCGGCTCTCGCTTTCGACTGAGCCGCTGCCGATCACACGTGCGATCACTATTGCCGAAGGCATAAGCGTTAAAGACCTGGCGGAGAAGCTGGAAATTCGTGCCAAAGATCTTATCGCGCGGCTGCTTGCGCGCGGAGTGTTTGCGACTATTAACCAGAGTTTGGATAGCGAGTTGGCAATCGAAATGGCCCGCCACTTTGGGGCGGAGACGAGCGTCATCACATTTGAAGAGCAAGCCGCCAAGGAAGCAACGGCGGAAGCTGCCACTGGAAAAGAAGTGGCTCGACAGGGTGTAGTGGCACGGCCGCCCGTGGTGACCATCATGGGGCACGTGGACCACGGCAAGACCACCCTGCTGGACTCCATCCGAGAGACCAACGTTGCTGGTGGAGAGGCCGGGGGAATTACACAGCATATAGGCGCCTACAAAGTGAGGGTGCAGGACAAAGAATCTCCGGCTTACGGGCGAGAGATTGTGTTCCTGGACACCCCGGGCCACGAGGCCTTTACCCGTATGCGCGCGCGCGGCGCCAAAGCTACCGACATTGTGGTGCTGGTGGTGGCCGCCGATGATGGGGTCATGCCGCAGACATTGGAAGCCATGGACCACGCCAAGGCTGCCGATGTGCCGATCATCGTAGCCGTAAACAAGATTGATAAACCCGATGCGCTGCCTGATCGCGTGAAGAAGCAATTGGCGGATCGCGGCCTGATGCCAGAAAACTGGGGCGGCAGCACAGTCTTCGTGGATGTTTCTGCGAAACAGAAGACCAATCTCAACCTGCTTCTGGAGATGGTCGCTCTGGTTGCTGACTTGAAGGAATTGAAAGCGAATCCCGAGCGCTCGGCGAGCGGCGTGGTTCTCGAAGCCAAGCTTGATCGCGGACGCGGCCCGGTGGCAACCGTCCTGGTACAGGACGGAACCTTGCGCGTAGGCGATAACTTCGTCGTCGGCAACATGTACGGAAAAGTGCGCGCCATGTTCGATGATCGCAGCAACGCATTGGATGAGGCGCCACCTTCCACCCCAGTCGAGATCCTCGGCCTGGAAGGATTGCCCCAGGCGGGTGATCAGTTTGTAGTGGTGGCCGATCGCGAGAAAGCTCGTGGCGTCTCTGAATATCGCGAGCAGAAGGCGCGCGAGGCGCAGCTGGCGAAGAGTTCACGGGTTTCACTGGAAGGCCTTGCGGAGCAGCTGAAAACTGCCGGCAGCAAAGAACTTTTCATCATTCTTAAAGGCGACGTGCAGGGCTCGGTCGAAGTCTTGTCAGACTTGCTCGGCAAACTGTCTAATGACAAGGTCAGAATCAAGGTGCTGCGCACCGGCGTAGGCGCAATCACGGAAAGCGACGTGCTATTGGCCTCGGCGTCAAACGCCATCATCATCGGCTTCAACGTGCGGCCTGAGCGTAAGGCGCAAGAGCTGGCTGAACAAGAGAAAGTTGACATCCGCCTGCACTCGATCATTTACGAGTTGCAGGATGAGATCAAGAAGGCGATGAGCGGACTGCTCGAGCCGACGATCAAAGAAAACTACCAGGGACGCGCCGAAGTCCGCGAGACTTTCCGCATTCCGAAGGTCGGTACGGTCGCGGGTTGTCAGGTGATAGACGGAACCATCAAGCGCGATTCCGAAGTTCGCCTGCTGCGCGATAACGTCGTCGTTTTCAAGGGCAAGATCGGATCTCTGCGCCGGTTCAAGGACGACGTCAGTGAAGTCCGTAACGGCATGGAATGTGGTATCAACATCGCGAACTATGGCGATGTCAAAAAAGGTGATGTGATCGAGGCCTTCGTAACCGAACACATTGCCGCCGAAGTGATCGCATAACACAGATTCTGGTTTCGAGTTTCAGTTTCGAGTGGCACGAGCTTGAAACCAGAAACGCGATACTGGAAACCGTTTGGTCGCGCTACTCACCCTCGAGCTCCGCATCGAAGCTGCGCATTCTTTGAAGGACAAGCGTCAGGTAGTCCGCAGTTTAAAGGACCGCCTCCGCGCGAAATTCAATGTGTCTGTTGCCGAGTTGGACCACACCGATCTTTGGCAACGTGCGACCATTGGCGTAGTTAGCATCTCAGATTCCCGGGACTACCTGGATAGCCTGATGCAGAGCGTGGAACGCCACTCGTTGCGGGTAGTGAATAACGCCGGAGCCGAAGTCGAGGATTCATATCTGGAATTTCTAGGATGAATTCAGCGGGCGCGCCGGCCAACGTCGGAACTAGCCATTTCTGATATCCTCTTCGGTTCTTTGACTTGTCCTGTTGTGAACGCCATGCCAGAGCAGCGCAGCCAGCGATACCATCGTGAGCGGCTGAGCGAGGCACTGCGCGAAGAGATCGACACCATTCTTGAGGGAGAGCTGGCCGACCCGCGCGTCGGTTTGGCCCACGTCAGCGAAGTCAAACTTGCGCCCAACAACCGCTCGGCGCACATCTTTATCTCAGTACAAGGAGACGAGTCCGACACGGAAACGACTTTTGAGGGGCTGGCGGCGGCGCGTGGCTATATTCGCCACGAAGTGGCGGACAGACTGCGTTTGCGCCACCCTCCGGAGCTGTTTTTTGTGCTGGACAGGTCCCAACAATATGGGTCTAGAATTGAGCAACTACTGAAGCGAATCAACAAAAAAAGCAGGTGACCGATTTGCGGTGTGTAAAAACGCATTCGATATGGCGGTTTTTGTGCTTGAGGCCATGTTGAAGGAAGTCCTGGACGAAATAGGCAGGCGGGACGGCTTCCTGCTGACCTCGCATGCCCGGCCCGACGGCGACGCCGTTGGTTCCGTGCTGGCCTGCTCGCAAATCCTGCGCCAGTTGGGGAAACAGGCCCAGGTGGTTATGCACGATCCGGTCCCCGTTATATACCGCCCTTTGCCGTTCGCTGATTCCATTATCCAGGCCAGCGAGATCCGCAACGGTTTTGAGGCCGCCATCATCCTGGAATGTGACAGTGTGCAGCGCACCCGTATTGCCGGCCTCGATCGCCACTTTCTCATCAATATTGATCACCACTCTACAGGCCGGCCGTTTGCCAACGTCAATTGGATCGATCCGCATGCCTGCGCGACCGCCGAAATGGTCTATCGCCTGGCTCGGCAAGCGGGAGTGCCGATTTCCGCTGAAATTGCCACTTGTCTCTACACTGCCGTGCTGACGGATACCGGTTCGTTTAGTTTTTCTGGAACAACCGAACGCACCTTCGCCCTGGCGCGCGAGTTGGTGCTCTGTGGCGCTGATCCGGCGCGCATCGCGCAACACGTTTATTTCTCCCATCCCGCCTCCAAGATGCGTCTTCTGGGATCAGCCCTCTCCAATCTTCACCGCGAAGGCAATGTCGCGTGGATGTGGGTCACACGTGAACACATGGAGCGCTTTGGCGCCATGGATGAAGACTGCGAAGGGTTGGTAAATTATGCCCTCGCCATCGAGGGAGTGGAGGTTGCGATATTCTTCCGCGAGCTTGCTGACCACCGCCATCGCGTGAGCCTTCGCAGCAAGGGCAAGGTGAATGTGGCCACGGTGGCTTCACACTTCGGCGGCGGCGGTCACGAGCGTGCCAGCGGTTGCTCGGTTGACGGGGCATTATCGGTGGCCATCGAGAGAATCATGGCGCAGCTGAGGATGCGCCCGTCTATTCAGTAGTGTTTCGACGCTAACAATTCCTGCATGAATAACCACCCACGTCCCTGGACGGAATGGCTAACCCTTGCAGGCTTTTGCGCGTTCCTCTTTTATTTTGGACTCGGAGCCTTTGGGCTGGTGGGCGCGGATGAGCCGCGCTACGCGCAGGTGGCGCGTGAAATGCTCGCCCGCGGCGATTGGATCACGCCGTATCTTTATGGACGCCCCTGGTTGGAGAAGCCCGTTCTCTACTACTGGGAGGCGATATTGGCCTACAAGGTCTTCGGTGTGCACGATTGGGCTGCGCGCTTGCCTTCGGCCGTCTCTGCCACAGCATTGGTAACGGCGGTGTACGTTTTCTTCCGCCGGTTTCGCCCCGGTGGTGAGCTTGATGCCGCCCTGATCACCGCCTCGGCCTTAGGAATGATCGGTTTTGCACGTGGTGCATCCACCGATATGCCACTTGCCGCACCCTTCGGGATTGCGATGCTCGCTTGGTTCTATTGGCGTGAAAGTGGCAGCCGTAGAGGATTGCTGATTTTTTATTTCTTTCTGGCGCTTGCGACCTTGGCGAAGGGGCCTGTGACGATTGTGCTCGCCGCTCTCATCATTGGACTATTTGCCTTAATGCAGAGAGAGGCTTTGCCCGCTTGGCGAACCCTTTGGCCGCCGGGAGTCCTATTGTTCCTTGTAGTCGCGCTGCCCTGGTATATCGCCGTGCAGCGGCGCAATCCGGAGTTCTTCCGGATTTTTATTCTAGAACACAATCTCGCGCGTTTTGGCAGCAATCTGTATCACCATACACAACCGTTTTGGTATTTCTTTCCGGTCATGTTGGTTGGCCTTATACCCTGGACCGCCCTGGTAGTAGTGGCGTTTGCTGACATCGTTCGCCGCTGGCTTGCTCCGCGATCTGCGTCGACCCCGGCTGAATACAGCATGGGAGTGTTCTTCTTGATTTGGGCCGCGGTACCGGTGATTTTCTTCTCCCTTTCACAATCCAAGTTGCCCGGCTACATTCTGCCCGGTGTGCCTGCTGGCACATTGCTGTTGGCGGAGTATGCGCACCGAAGACGACAAATAACAGGCGTTTCCGACGGCCTGCATCCCGCTTGGTTGGCGGTTCACGCGGGATTAGCTGCTGGAATCCTCGCCCCAACGCTGCTCATCGCCTACCTCCTGCTGCATCGCCAGATTCCGCTACAGGCATGGCTTACAGCTCTGTTACTTGCGGCGGTTGCATTCGCGGCTATTAGCATCACGCTGCTGAAGCGAGGCTTGCGCGCTCTAAGATTCGTCACCTTGGTTCCCATTATCATCGCTGTCGCCTTGACCATTAAAAGTGGTGGCCCCATCATCGATGCCACGTTATCGCAGCGCCCGGTCGCAGAAGAACTGACAAAGATGGAGTCCACCCCATTGCCAGTGGCCACCCTGGGCGTTCCACGCCAAGTCGAGTACGGACTGGCTTTTTACCGGAACGAGTCCATCGCGTCCTATGATCGCAATCAGATTCCTGCCGGCCAGCATCTAGTCGTGACGCGAGCCGGCTCCCAGTCAGAGCTGGAGCGGCTGCTGGGGTCCCGCCGTATGGTGCGATTGGGATCGTTCGACCCGCAGCACCTGGAGTATTTCTGGATTGCGGCCACAGGGTCAGAACACCAACACTAAACCTCTTCTGTTACCCTCTTGTGTTCCTCAGGTTTGCTTCCGGTGAGTTAGAGCAGCTAGACTGCAAGCGCGGGCCAGTCGAGGTCCCACGCCGACGGCTCCAGAGCTGAATTCTCAAAATTCTCGTGAGCGCATCCCCAGACCGTCGTAACTGGGAAGAAAAGCGGGTCGTCACACCAGAGATCCTCGACCTCAGGCACTTTTCCTCCTCGGACCTGCGCCCCCTGCTTGAGGGCGAGGCGCAGGTGTGGTCGCGCTTGCTTTCCTGGGACTATCGCGGCTCGGCGGAGATGATTCTCCGCTACGTGGATGCCAAAATCCTTCCCGGCTATGCGGCCATCGAGCGTGGGCGAATTTTTGGATATTCGTTCTTCGTGTACGAAGGTGCCAAGGGTGTAATCGGCGACCTGTACGTGGGCAGCAGTTATGGGCCGCAAGATGCCATTCATAGCGTTGAACTCAAGCTCTTGACCCACGTGATCGAGACCTTGCAACGCTCTCCCGGGATCCATCGCGTGGAAGCGCAGCTACTCGTACACGAGACTGGTTCTGTAGCGCGGCCATTCCTCGATGAGGGATTTCGGCGGTATCCGCGCTTATTCATGTCGCTGCCGTTGCATGCGGCCGAGGGCCGGCCGCGAGCTGCGTTAGATGAGGTCGAGATCCGTCCGTGGACTGAACAGGACTATCACGGAGCAGCCTCAGTGATTACCGCTTCCTATCGTGGGCATATTGATTCGGAAATAAACGACCAGTACCGGACGATGAGCGGTTCGGTACGATTTCTGAACAACATCGTGCGTTTCCCTGGGTGTGGCATCTTCGATCCGGAAGCGTCTTTTATGGCCGTGCACAAGCCGACTCGCAGCTTGCTGGGCGTGATCTTGTGCTCTCGCGTGAAGCACGACGTGGGTCACGTGACCCAGGTGTGCGTTGTTCCGGAATTTCGTGGACGCGGTCTGGGTGAAGCGCTTCTGGCCGTGACCGGAGACGCGCTCCGACGGCGGAACTTCACAATGCTTTCACTAACAGTGACGGAAGCGAACCGGCGGGCGGTGGAGTTGTACCTGCATCTCGGCTTCAGCGTGATACGGGTGTTCGACGCGTTTGTGTGGGAAGGATAGGTCGGCAGGATTGTCAGTGGCGGATTAGCCACATTGCCCACCCCGCTGCAATCACTCCACCGACGAATAGGGCAAAACAGTAGAGCCCGTATTTCACCTGCTCGTGTGTGCCTTCACGTTGGGTAATTCCGAAAACTACCGACGCAAACACTGAGAACAGAAGCGCCGCGCTGAAATGCGAGAGTTGAAGAGTGGTACTCATTTCTTCGTTCCAATAGCGATGTGATAAGCGTCCACCGCGCTGATGAAGTTCAATAGGCCGGCCACAATGATGTATTTCGTGCCGTAATCGGCGGTGGCATGCTGGATCATTCCCTGGCCGATGTCGAGCGCCCGGGTAACGATGTACAGTCCGCCCGCGCCGATGTCGCCCACGAACCCCAAAATGTCCAGAATATCGCCACTATTGGGTTGATACACGTGGCCCTGCATCATGAGGCCGATCACGTACATAATTACTATTGACGCCATGAGCAGCGCGCCGCGCCCCCAACGCCTGAGCAGAAGATGACCGGAACCAGGAATCAGCCACGCAACCGCCGGGACCACCACCGACATTATGGTTAGCGGCTGCTCTGCGACGGAAGAATCCAGTTCTGCGGTTACTGATTTTGTTTTGGAATTCGCCATCAGATGATTACGATCTCGTTTTGAATTTTCCCCGTGACCTCAGCCAAGCGCTCGCGCACCAGCATGTTGATTTCGCTGCGGATTCCAAACTCAGGGAAGTACAACCCCGGCTCAATGGAAAAGCAACTGTTGGGCAGAATCTGGCGTTCGTCATGGACTTCCAGGTTATCCATATTCGCGCCGTTGGCGTGAACTTCGGTGCCGATGGAGTGGCCCGTGCGGTGGATAAAGTACTGCCCGAAGCCGGACGCGTTAATGTGATCGCGCGCCGCTTTATCCACTTCCCAGCCGGCAATCTTGCGGCCGGCTGAGACTGCAGCCTGGACAGTTTTGATTCCTGCGTCGCGCGCGCCGCGAACGATTTCGAAGACCTGTCGTTGACGATCGCTGGGCGCCTTGCCAACAAATCCCGTCCAAGTGATGTCGTAATAGACAGCGCCGGGCCGGTTCTTCTTGCCCCAGACATCCAGCAGTACGAAATCACCTTGCTTGATTTTGGCAGACCGATCGGACGACGGCTCATAGTGCGGATCACCGCTGTTGGCGTTTACAGAAACATTTGGCGGATCTTCGGTGACGATTCCCTCGCGCCCGAATGCCTCGAGAAGCCACTGTTGCATTTGAAATTCGTGTGTGCCGCCATTACGCGCCCGCTGGCCAATCTCCCTGAATGCCGCCGCGGTTATACGGTCAATTGCATCGCGCGCTTCGAAGTGACTGCGAATCTGGTCTTCCGTCCATGTTGCCTCGAAGCGGGCCACCAGGTCGCCTGAACTGACCACGTTCTTGCCGAAGCTGCGCACCAGATCAACGGTGCCGGCGTCCACCAGCGAAACCAGAAAGACCAGGTTGTTGGGTGAATACTGCATGGCGATGTTCTTATGGGGCGAGAGCAGCGCCTTTAATTTGTCATTCAGTTCCTGCCAGGCGGAGTACTTTTCCTCCTTGCCGGGTAGTGTTTCCAGATGGTGCGGCTCAATGCGATGAGTCAGCTTAGCGGGTTCGCCCTGCGCTGGAATCAGGTAAAACCACCGCCGCGTGACCTTGCTCGTCATGGGCAGTCCCAACACTCGGTAGGCGATGGGGTCGCGATGGTGGTGGTCGTAGAACAACCACGCATCCAGGCCCTGGTCGCGCAGGGCCGACTGAATGGCAGCAAGATTCATGCGAACCTCTATTCTAAACAAGGTACGTGGGTTTGCGCGAATTGATGGGAGTGGTAGGGGGCTTACCGCGAGACATTATCAACGACTTTGGCCGTTTCGTTCGAATCCGCAAAGAACGGCGCCCATTGTTCTCTTCGCGGAGGCGGCGTCAACGCGCTAACCACGACGAGTGCGATAACGGACACGATTACCGCAGGAAAGATGGCATCGTGTGCCAGCCAGCTTGCTGGAACCAATGTGCTGCTGCCGCGCTGCAAGAAGATTTGCTCTACGTTCCAGAAAACCGTTACCGTGGTGCCGAGTGCGATGCAAGCGACTGCTGCAGGTGCGGTCACCCGTTTGGAAAAGAAAGTGCCCATCACCACGGGTGTGATCGCGGCTGAATAGATGGTATAGGCATAAAGCGCCATGGCGAGGATCGAGGTCCATACTGCGCCTTGCAGCAGCGCGAAAATGCCCAGCAGCACGACCATAAGGCGCGAGACCAGCAGGATGCGATGGTTGGAAGCGTCCTTGTTGATGAAGCGCGCGTACACGTCATTCACGAGGTTCGTGGCGGGCGAGAAAAGATAATTGTTCGCGGTCGAAATCACTTTGGCGAATACTGCTCCCAGGAGCAAGGCCCCAATAAGCGGCGGCAAACCGTGGCGTGCGGTGAAGGGAATGGTTTCGCGGGGGCGGCTTGACAGTTCCGGATTATGAAGGAACAAAGCTGCGCCGAAGACGGCGATGGCAACGATCAGGGTTTCCAGAATCACCGTGCCAATCACCCATCCCACTACCGCGGTGCGGGCATCTTTCTCGCTTTTTGCGGAGAAAAACTTCTGGTACATGCTCTGATTGCCGAGCATTAAGAGAAAGGTCGGTAAGAAGAAGTCCCAGGCCTTGATGAACGCGGCGCCTGTGCCCCGGTTCACGCCGTTCACATACCCGAAGCGGCCAAACCAGGTGAAGTATTCCGGAGGCAGCGCGGCGTGCAGCCCCGGCCAGCCACCCGCGCGCTGCAACAACATGGGAACGGCAATAAAAGAGGTCACTACAATCAACGAACCGATAACGACATCCATGTAGGCGACGGATGCCATTCCCGCCATCGCGGTGAACACAATCACAAACGTGGCGATGATGATCATCCCCAAGGCGTGAGCATTTGCGGGTTGGAAATGAAACGTCTGAACGGCAACTTGATCGAGGCTGGGAAACGTAAGGTGCAGGATGTCTCCCCCACCCTTGAACTGGTACGAAGTAATTGCGGTGAAGGCGAAAAGAATGGCTATCGTCCCCAGCACACGAGCAGTGGCGTTGTAGCGCGTCTCCAGTAGATCGGGCACGGTGAACTGGGCGAATTTGCGCGCCCGAGGTGCGACGAAATAGATAATCAGCAGACCTGCCCAACCCCCCGCGGGCTGCCAGAGTGCGGCGAATCCGTTCTTGAATGCGTTCTCCGCGCCCGCAAACAGGCTGCCTGCGCCGATCCACGAGGAAAGCAGGGTGAACACCAGCACGTAGGCCGGCAAGCTCCGGCCGGCAACCAGGTAGTCGGCTTTCGTTTTGACAGTATGAATGCGGGTAATACTGACCGTCAGGAGGACTACGACGATGATGGAGAGAACGATGGCGTAGAGCATTCAGGTTAGAAATCTAGGTGCCGGACCATTCCTACAATTGCAACCGGCTCCGCACCTGCTCGGCCGAAAGGCCTGTTACGCGAATCAACTTCCGGCGACTGGTCGCACCGGCGGCTATGGTAACTGACGGGCGCGGTATCGCCAACAACTTTGCCAGAAAAGCAATACAAGCTTCGTTCGCTTGACCTTCAACCGGCGGTGCGGTCAGCGACAATTTGAGCGAGTCGCCAACTTCGCCGGTGATGGCATTCTTCCTGGCGCGTGGATGCAGCTTAACCGCAAACGTAACTCCGGCTGGAGTCTGGTTGATGAGGATCAAGCTTCGACCACGGAATATTGGTGTGAAAATTTGGCTTCATGCATGTTTACGGCTTACTTCTTTCGCCAAAAATTGCTGTGCCCACGCGCACACAAGTAGAGCCTTCCTCGATCGCTACCTCAAAATCGTGCGACATGCCCATGGAGAGTACCTGCATTCCGACGCCGGACAATTGGCGCGCAGCGATTTCGTCCCGCAATTCTCTCAGCCGGCGAAAATACGGACGCGCCTGCTGAAGATCTTCGGTGAAGGGCGGGATGGTCATCAACCCGCGAATTTCCAGGTGCGGCATCCGCGACCCAGCCTGCAACAAGCTTTCCAGCTCTGGAGAGCCGGGCGCAACGCCAGTTTTGGCGGATTCGCCACCCAGGTTGATTTCGATGAGCACGGGCAGCCGCCGGTTGAGCTTGGCGCCCGCGCCGTTAAGCTTTTCCGCCAAGTGCAGCGAGTCAAGCGAATCAATACCCGAGAATAGTTCGGCAGCCTTGCTGGCTTTGTTGCTTTGCAAATGGCCGATCATGTGCCACTCAGCGCCGGAGAGATGACGCATGGCATCAACCTTGCCTGCGAACTCCTGCACCCGATTTTCGCCAAACAACCTAAGGCCCGCGTCGTAAGCAGCCATGATCGCCTCCGGCCCCCAGGTTTTAGTCACCGCCATCAAGGCCACGGAATCCGCAGGCCTCCCCGCACTGCGAGCGGCGGCGGCGATTCGCTGCTGCACGTCATGAATGTTTTCAGCGATTGACACGAGAACAGAATTACGGGCGCTGCCGAATTTATTTTCTTGGCGCCGGCCCCTGCAATGGCTTCCGAGCAAAATAGAACAGAGACGCAGCCAGCGCTACGAAAGCAATCACTGCGACCACATTGCCGGTGGTGCCAGGCCCAAAGAGGTGCAGAGTAAGCGCGTTCTCCTTGATCTTTCCCGTACTCTCCACCAGTTTCAGAGCGATACCGAGTAGCCCGACGATGCCGCCAGCTGCGATGAGTCCGCTAGCATAGAGCGAGCCGGGGCTGACCTCACTTTCTTCGTGGGATTCCTGGCCGCGTTCCACAAGCCAGCGCGCCACACCACCGCAGAAAATGGCGGACGTGGTTGCGATGGAAAGATACGATCCCACGGCAAAAGCCAGCGAACGGATTCCCAGCAATTCGACCGCGACCACCAGAAAGACGCCGAGCAGCACGAGTCCCCACGGCAGCTTGCGGCTGAGAATTCCGTTAATTACGGTGGCCATCAGGCGCGCTTGTGGAGCGGCCGCTCGCGCGCTGCCGATTCCCTGGATCCACTGGACTTCGATCTGTCCAGTATTTGAGTTGTAGAGATACTTGCCATCGCCCAGCGACGGAGAGCCCAGTGAGTTCAGCAGCCAGTAGTGCTTGCCTTGCTGGCGAGTTTCGCCTTGTGGTGTTGTCACCGACATTTGCTCGCGATAAAAGTCATGGTCTTCCACCACCACTCCTTGCGGCAGATTGTTGACGTCAATGGGGCGATTCAATGTCTTGAACTCCTCCAGCCCTTTGTTCATGCCGATCAGAGTCAGCCCAATGACGAAGGTCGAAGCCAGGACCCCGATTAGAAGCGCGACCTGCTGCTTTCGGGGTGTGGCGCCGACAAGAAAGCCGGTCTTCAAATCCTGAGAGGTATTGCCCGCATTCGCCGAGGCTATGCAAACTACCCCGCCAACTGCAATCGCAAGGGCGCCAAATGCTGGACTTGTCCAGCCCAGCGCCAGAAAAATCGCGGCTGTGGCCATCAGAGTGGCAATCGTCATACCGGAGATCGGATTGGCCGAGTTGCCGATGAGGCCCACGATGCGCGAAGAGACGGTGACGAACAGGAATCCAAAGATCACAACAAAGACGGATGCCAGCAGGTTTGCACCGATCGAAGTATAGGCGCCGGGAACAGGTTTGAAGGTCAGCATCGCCCACATGGCGAGCACGAGCAATATCGAGCCGCCGAGGGAAAACCATGTCGGTAGATCGTCTTCGGTCCTCAGACGTCCACCTCCAGCTTTCCCAGTTTTGCCCAGGTCTTTAGTTCCAGCCCGCAATGCCGAAACAATTGTGGGGATGGTCTTAATCAGAGTTATTAAGCCGGCGGCTGCCACCGCGCCCGCGCCTATCGGCCGGACATAGGTAGTCCAAAGTTCATCCGGACTCATTTGTGCAATCGGTACAGTGCCGGGATAGATGGCGCCCGGCAGATGGCTGCCGAAGAACTTTATTGCTGGCATCATCACCAGCCAGGAAAAAACTCCGCCGGCAAAGAGTACACCCGCTACTCGCGGCCCAATAATGTAGCCCACGCCCAGATATTCCGAAGTGGTGTTGGCGCGAAGCGAACTTCCCGGGAACCAACTTGGGTTGTAGGTGGGAGTGCCAGGCCAAGCGGCGACCAGGTTCTCATTCTGGAACAACGTATAAAGGCTGCCCAGTCCCAACCCCAAAAAAACTCGACCAGCAAACGATCCACCACGATCGCCCGCAATCAACACATCGGCGCAGGCCGTGCCCTCCGGATAAGAAAGCACGCCGTGCTCTTTGACAATCAATTGCCGCCGCAGCGGGATCATAAAGAACACGCCCAACCAGCCGCCGATCAGGGCGAGCAGAAAAATGCGGGTGTACTCCAATGAGAAGCCGAGAAAAATCAGCGCCGGCATGGTGAAGATGACGCCGGCCGCGATGGACTCGCCCGCAGATCCCGTGGTCTGCACGATGTTGTTTTCCAGGATGGTGGCGCGACCAAAGGCTCGCAACACACTTATGGAAAGTACCGCGATGGGAATGGAGGCGGAGACAGTCAATCCGGCGCGCAGTCCCACATAAACAGAAACCGCGCCGAAAATGATTCCGAAGAACGATCCCAGCAAGACTGCCCGTAGAGTGAACTCCGGCCGGGAATCATTAGGGGGGACGTAGGGCTGGAATCGGACCTCGGAAACTTTGTCCTCAATTGGCGGCACGCGCCCTCCTCATCCTGCTGCGTTACTGGTGACTGAACTATCTGAAGCCGCGCAAGTTAGCACGCGGCCCACCCGGATTACAAGTCTGCGGGCTTTCACGGCGTCTCTAAGTAAGGTGGAGCGGAAAGGGTATGCACGACTTGAACATGTGACCTTGGTGTGCTGCGCCTCCGTTGCACCTGCTTTACAAGCTGGCTATACTGATAGAACACCGTCCAAGAATCGTCAAAACAGGCCGATTTCGGACGCGGGAGGGTCGTCTTCAGCAGTACCGGTGACCTAATTCGGGCTACCAGGGCTGAATCTTCCAAAGGGCAGTCCTCAATCGGTTCCCTTCTGGGAACGGCTGCCGACAGCTTGTTTGCCGCGTTGTTTCCATCTGATTGCCGCCTCTGCAGTGCGCCCCTCAGCAAGATTTCACGCTTACCGGTCTGCGAAACGTGCCTGGCGGAGATGCGGCCGATTGACGGCTTAATTTGTGCCATCTGCGGGGAGCGGCTCGTAAGCCAGTTCGCCCTGGCACCCGATGGGGTGGCAAGATGCGGAAACTGCGAGCGGTCGGCGCCTCTTTTTGAAAGGGCGGCGGCTTACGGCAGTTACGACGCCGGGCTGCGAGACCTGATTCATCTGCTTAAGTATGAGCAAGTCCGCCCCGCGGCAAAAGTCCTGGGCAGAATGCTCGCCGAGGGAGCGTCGGTGCTGAATGACCATTTCGGCAGCCAACCGATGATGGTTCCAGTTCCGTTGCACCGCAGTAAACTGCGGCAACGAGGGTTCAACCAGGCGGAACTGATTGCACGCGAAGCATTGAAGCATGGGGTTCTCCCCGGGTGCGCACCACAGCTGAACGCTTCGGTGCTGGAACGTTGCCGGCCGACTGAATCGCAAACAGGTCTGACCCGTCCTCAGCGAAGAGAGAATATTCGCGGGGCTTTTCGAGTTTGTCATCCCGAGTTGGTGGTGGGCCGCGAGATCCTGCTAGTGGACGACGTGTTCACCACCGGAACTACGGTTTCTGAGTGCGCGCGCATCTTACGACGTGCAGGAGCTACTAAGGTGTTCGTGGCAACGGTGGCACGCGTGCTGAAGGCAGAGAGCACGTTTGTAGAACCGGAGTGGGATGTCGCCGAGGGACCGCTGGCCATGGCGGCCCGGGTTTGAAGAATTATTATGTCGTTGGAGATAAACATTTCGGCGGCTTATCAGGGCAGGGACCCGCTCCAGCCGGTCTTTAGGGCGGAGCACCATCATGATGACGCCCATGCCATGCACGCACCCGTGCTGGTTCTAAATGCCTCCTACGAGCCCATTAACGTGTGTGTGGCGCGGCGTGCCATTGTCCTGGTGTTGAAGGGGGTGGCCATGACGGAGGAAGAGAATGGTCATTACCTCCACGCCGCCCGGTTTGCGGTGCGCGTACCTTCAGTTATCCGCCTGCTCGAGTACCGCCGCATCCCGCACCAGACGCGGGCTCTTTCTCGAAAGAACATCCTGCTTCGGGACCGCAACAGCTGCCAATATTGCGGCACCGTTCTACCCTCAAGCGAGCTGACGCTCGACCACGTCGTGCCGCGCTCGCGAGGTGGCGCCTCCACTTGGGAGAACCTGGTGACATGCTGCCATCCTTGCAACCGGCGGAAGGGTAATCAGTTTCCCCTCGAGGCACGAATGAAGCTCCTGCGCGAGCCCCGTTCCTTCAATCTTCATACCAGCCGACACATCATGCGTATGATGGGCCACTCAGACGCGAAGTGGCGTAAATATCTCTTCTACTAGTGCCCTATCGTGGGGTTACTTGTTTCGGTACTAAGGTCACGCGGTTGTGCCAACCGTGGGCATGGCGATACCACATTCCGGAACTTAGATTTGAGTCTACCCCATCGTTTGCTGCTAGCCATTGTATTTTCAATTACTTAGCTTAACCCGACCCTAGTTACAGCTGGAACCCAAACTGCACCTGCGTAAGGCTCGTCCCGTACTGGGACTTGTCAGCCAGAGGCGACGCGTTTCGTTGCTGCCATAGCGCCGCAGAACACTTATCGAGTCGGAGAAAAAATGCCAGAAGCGGTCATGGACCATATTGTTAGCGAGCTTCAGAAGAACGGGGCCGAGTACTTCCCCCAGAGTAGCCCAGCACGGGGGGTGCGGATTGTTGGACACACCCCTAAGCCTGATCACTACATTTACGATTTGGTTGTGGATTTCGCCGAGGGCAACCAGCGGGTTGCGGCTAAGGTGTACCGCAGCAACAAGTGTGGACCTCGTGGCGCTCGCGGCATGGCCGAGTGGGAATTTGGCAACCTGCAGAGTGTTTATCAGGCTTTTCAGAAGAAGAAGCTCGATGGCGTGCCGCGCCCGATTGGCAACTTTACCGAGTTGGGCGCCGTAGTAGCTGAGAAGTTCAGCGGATTGCCGCTGCAGTCTCTTATTATGAAAGCGGCGCTGCTTCCCGGATTTGCCGACAACGACATGCTGAAGCACGCGGCCCGTAAAGCGGGCGCGTGGCTACGTGGCTATCATCGCGCGCTTTCAGAGGGTGTCGAACCCCTCGATCCTTCCTCGCTGTTGAGCGAACTCGAGACGCTTTGCGAGCGCTGCCGTGGAGAAGGCTTAGACGACTCGGCGATCCGTACCATTGTTTCTGGCGCGCGAGCGGCGCTGGCCCGTACTCGCAAAGGAGTGCCCTGCTCGGCAGTGTTGAATGACTTCACGCCTCTCAATGTGATCGTTGCTGAGAGTGGAATTGGCATTTCTGACTACGCGCGGATGACTCCGCGCGGAGTTTCTTTCAACGATGTGGCGATGTTCTTGGCGTCGGTTGAGGCGCTGGAGAAATATCCCTTCTGTAATCGCCGCATTACCGGACAGGTGCAAGACGAATTCATCGAGGCCTACGGAGTGAGTCCCTCCGAGGAAGGTGTACTGCGGGTCCTTAAGATTAAGGCGCTGCTTGCGATGTTCGCCCAAGGCCGTCGCGGCAAAGAGAGCGCCATACGCAAGAAAGTAATGTGGGCCACGGTGATGAAGCGCTTTATCCAGCAGGCTGCTGAGCGGTCACTGGCCCCGGCGGCGTAGAACTGCAGTAATCCTGAATGACCGGCTAATTCTGCGGAGGCGCGGGCTTCTTCTGCTGCGGAGTGCCTTGCGCGGGCAGCTCCTGCCCCTCGTAGGTGATTTTTACGTTCGATCCAAAACGCTGGTAGTTGCTGTACTTCACGATCTCGCGCACCTGCACATCCCCGGTAGCAAAGTGCAGAGCATCATCGGCCTTGGTGTAAACCGGGAACCAATACTGTCCATCTATCTGCTGTCGCCAGGTAGTGAACTTGGGGAAAAGATTCTCCTGGTTTTTCTTGCGGATGTCAGGAACGGTCTTGCCCGAGGTTTTTACGATCTGAAAGTCGTGATCGTCCACCCAAATGCGGCCTTGAAAGTAGCGCTTCTTCCCTTCGATTTTTTTGGGTGCAATATCGAATACGTACGTGTGTAGCTCGTCTTCCTGTTGCTGACCCACATAGAGGATGTCGTATTCTGGAATCTCGTCGCTGGTGAGAACGAAAGGTAGTTTGTTTTCGATGTCGTCGAGGTCCTCACTGGTCATGCCGATTCTCTGCAGCGTGGACTGTGGTGCAAAGACGACGTGTTGCACCTTGTGACCTCGGCTGTCGAAGGTGACGTCGAAGACTTGCTGGTACTCACCGTCAACCGTATCCCCATCAACCGTCTGAACTTTTACTGTTTGCCGGTAAGTGTAATTCTCCCAGGTCTCCTTGAACTGTTTCTCTTTAGCGGCGAAGCGCTTGATGATTTCCTCCGCCGTGATTCCTTGAGGCTGTGCCGTGTTCAATGCGCCTTCACCCTGTTGGGCGGGAGCGGGTAAGACAGAAACCGAAAACGTGAGAGCAAAGCCGAGAAGTGGCAAAAGAAGAGCGCGCAAGAGCGAAAATTTCATAAGGTTCAATTCTACGGGAATTAAGAGCTTAGATGCCTGAAAGCAGGGCAGAGATGCTGAGGCAGGCCCGGCCTAAGTCTCTGGATCTAGCGAGGGTTAAGTCGCCCACCGGCGAAGTTGGGCGTGGGCACTGGCCACAGCCTCTGTAATTCGAACTGCTGAGCGTTGCTGCCGCTGGTTGCCGTAACTTTCAGCGTAACGGCACCGTACGAAGTGGCAGGAGCCGGCAGCACCCGCACGCTGCCACTACGATCGGTAGTGAGATTCAGCTGCCAGGAGTTCAATACCACGGGCTTTGGTGGCAGGGATCCCGGGGGTGGCGTTGGCGCCCAGCGGAAGACTACGCCCAGGAAGGAGACTGGGGCCCCGCCCACCGGATTGGGAGGAGAAGAGGAATCGGTGACCCGGACCGTGACCGGCGCGAAGGTCTGTCCAATATTGATGAACTGCCGGTCTCCTGCGGTCGCCTGCAAACGCTGGGCGCTTACCGGTACCGCAAAGATGACAAATTTTTGGCACGGCGCGCCTGCGGGCGCCACACACGCGCTGACATCTATTTCACTGCTGAGCGCAGTGATCTTGAGAGTCGTGGTGGCGAAACCGTCGGTATCGGTGATCGCACTGCTGGCGGAGAGGCTTGCGTTTCCAAGCAGGATGGCATAGTTAACCTTTCGATTGCTAATCCCCGAGCCGTTGCTCAGAACACGAGCCGTAAGCGGCAGGTTTACAGTTGCGGCCTGAGAAAGCCACGCGCGTGGCGCAAGCAGAGAAATATCGAGACCGGACGAAGTCCCCACCAGAGTTCCCTGGACAAAGGCGCCCGAGGGCAGAGCAGCCATAACCGTGGTGGCTCCAGCGGCAGTAACCAGCATGGGGGTCGTTACTTCGCCCTGCCCATCGGTGACCAGGCTGCAAGCTGACGCGCCGCAGGGGCTGAAGAGCAGGGTGGGCGGAGTGGCACTGAATTTAACGGTGGCTCCGGCCACCGGCGTTAGCAGGTCTTGTTGGAGGACGCGCACGCGGAAGGGATTCACGCTCACTCCTCCGACGGGCGTGCCTGGGTTCGAACCTTGCAGCAGCACGATTTTGTCGCTGCTTATCGTGCCATAGCTAACTGCTTTCAACATCTGTACCGAGCTGCCATCGGGTGCCCACAGAGTGAGGTCTTGTACTCCGTCACTGAGTGGCGGAGCGATCGCGACCGCGAAATTAGGAGTTTGCTGAACCACTGGCGCGATGCTGGCGCCGACGGCAACCGCCATGCCAGGTTGAAAAGAAATCCCGCGAATGGAAAGGGCAGTCCCGCCTTGCACGCCTACGCGCAGCGGCGACACCGTGTCGCCATAAAAAATGTTTGCATGGTAAGGAAAATCGGGGCGACCATCGCCACGGTTGTCTGCAATTCCCAGCTTGAAAATACCGTCAGTCTCAAACAGCGCGTTCAGGCTGGTTTCGCCGGTTACGCCACTACTAAAGTAGTTGGCGAAAGCTTGAGGCGGCTTGCCCGGCAAGTCTGTCGAAGCCCAAAGACCCAGTACCGGCTGAGCCTTGTGCTCGGTTGCTAGCCTGGTCTCATCTGTAGCCGTCACGCGGACCAACATGGTGCGGTTAGCCCGGGCAGCGAATGAGTAATAGTCCACATTCCCATAGCCGGAAAGAGAGCCGGCCCAGTCTCCGGCCGGAGGAACCTTCGCTGGGTTGCCGAAAGATGTGATCACATCCGGAACCGGCGCCGCACTGCCAGCCATCAGAATGTCGTGGCTGATGTTGTCTCCAGGGACCACGGTTACCGTCCAAGCTGTCGAAGCACCGGAAAGCGCCACCTGACCGTCGGCATAAGGGTGGACTCCACTCAGTAAGGTGCAGAGCGGGTCAACCGATTCTGTCGTGATTTGATAGCCCGCGGTGTTTGTCCCATCGGGGAATGGCAGCCCGGCAAGATCGAAAAAGCCCTCGAGGGTCGAAGCATTCGAGCCAAAGTGGTCATAGCGTTCTCCCGAGGGACGCACGAACCCGCTCACCGGATTGCCCGCGTTTCCACGAAATAGAAATCCCGAGACGGAGGAGGCCACGTACCGTTGAGAGGGAACGCCAGTGGCCGGATCTATCCAGCGCGCAACCACCTTCACCCCCTGCATCGGCTGGGCCCGCGAGCCATTGTTGGTGAAGTACACGCTACCTGCAATCCTGGCCGTGGTACTTGCAAACAATATCTTTCCAGAAAAATTGCCTATGTTTGAGGTCGTAACCGGGTACAAGCGTGAGAGCGCGCTTATGTCCTCTAGTTTCGGCTGGTCAGGAAAAGCCGTACAGGGCGCGGGGACCGCAATGCAAGTAGGTTCTATAGCGTGCATCAGAGGAAAGCCCAACTCGTCATCGAGCGTGGGAACGCCGTTCACGACATTTTCGTTCAGGTCAGCCCAGTCGAGTCCCAGCACGCGACCGATAACTCGGACCAGTTGATATTTCATGTAGGTCAAATCGGCGGTCGTCCGCGCGCACTTTCCGTTTAGCACCAGGAGGGCATGTGAAATGTGTGCGTCCAAGCTGAAGTTATCGGGACCACCGAAAACGGCATTCACGCTGCACAAGCTGGAAGCACCCGATCCCAGGAACGCGTCCGTCACCGCTCCGTCGGCGTCATAGACAACGCCGACCGGAGTGCCAACCGCCGTCGGCTGGATGTCAGCAGGCATGGTGATCACTCCGGAAGGGCCGCCGGTCACATTCGTGCCGTTTACATCTTCCGCCAGGCTCCCCGAGTTCACAGCCGCTATGGCAGCGGTGCTGATACTGGTCCAGCGGGTGAAGGCATCAGCGACGAACGCATTGGCGCTTGCTTGTGGTAGTACAGGACTCAAGTCACCCAGATCGGTGTAGTACCGCACCGTGCCTTGGAACCACAGCAGAGGCGTGCCTGCCAATCCGGCATTGAATCCACTCACTCCGGCAACTTTGAGAGGGCCCCCCGCCTGTGCCACGATGGCGGCCATAAGGAGCATCGTCGGTGTGCAGAGGCAACTACTGGCCTTCATTTTGTTGCCTCAGCGAGTCCCGCATCCGCCGCACGAAGTGCTTCAACTGCATCCGGGGGAGCAAGCCTGCTCGCGGCTGAAACCAAAATTGCGATTGACGCGTGGACAAAACCAGCCTGCTGCCTTCAACAGGCAACCGTCCAAGGTCCTGGCCAACTGGGCTGGTCAGCCCTGCTCGACTGGGAGCATAGAGAAACAACATCACGCGCTGCCCCACGCGATAGCGGTCGCCACTGTTCCGCCATAGGCCGGCCCACTCATCTACTGCGACCGTCTCACCCGCTTTGACACCGCGAACAGCTTGCTCCACGTGGATCGAGACGCGCATGCTGGCAACATTTCCTTCGGCTGAGCGGACCGGCTGGACGGCCACCACGTGGCCGGAGAAGATCCGTCCTGCCTTGCTCAACATCTGTTGCGGAGTAATGGCTGCGTCCTGGGCGGGTGCTTGCAAAGCCGCAATGCCTAGTACGAAGACAGCAACGAGGCATACTTCACGGGACTGGGGAGTGAAGATCACGTCGGAGTTTCTTTTGCGCCAGGTAATTAGGGAATCAAGCGTAAAAGAGATAGTCGAAGTTGGCAGTGTCAGGCGTGAGTTTTTTCTGGCGGGAGTACCGAATTGGGAGATTAGGGTTCGAACAAATGAGCTAAGTTTCCCTCTTATAGCCCAAGGCCGAAAGGTAAGCCCCTGTCAGGAGCAGAAGACCCATAAGAAAGGCCCAGAACATGAGCGCTACCGAGATGGAAAATGGCCCGTATACCTCCTGAAAGTTAAGGTGTGGCAGAGCCAGGATGTAAGCGTACTTCAGCGTCTCCGAGATCAGTCCCGCCATTACCGCACTGGGCAGCACCGCACGCAACGGCACCGGCCCATTGGGCAGCAGCCAGTAAATAAGGAAATAAATGGCGATACTCGCGCCGATAGCAAATGCCTTCATCGCTACAAATGCCGCTGTCCGAAAAACAAGGTTGGTCTTGCCACCCAAAACCAATTGCAGAACTTGTTGGTTCTCAGCAGTGAGGGCGATGGAGAGCAACGCCAGGAGCCCACAAGCAAACGCCAGTCCCAGTGATACGAGTTGGTTGGCAAGGTAAGAGCGGTTGCGCGGAAATCCCCAAACCCGGTTCAGGGCCACCTCGAGTGGAACAAACACGCCGGTGGACGTGATCAAAAGTATCCCCAGAGAAGCGAGCTGCACTCGATGGCGTGCGGCGACCAGGGCATTCAGATTGCGAATTACGAAGTCCTGGCCGGCGGGCAAGTAGTCGCGCAGCAGCTGCAATACCACGTCGTACATGGTGCGCGAGTGGAAAACCCTCAGGCTCAAGGTAAGTAACAACATTACGAACGGGAAAAATGAAAGGATGGCATTCGCCGCAACCGAGAATGCGAATGTATGAACCTCGGTACGCATCAGGTAGCTGACGGTCGGCAACAGCTGCTCTCGCCAAACGTCGCTTCGCCAAACAGAGCGAGAAGCCACTGTCTGCAGGTTTGAGGGATGAGGCGGTGGGGCGGGAGCGGATCCTGGGTGGTTCAATGCCCGCTTCTCATGGCAGAAGGCAGTAAGCTCTTCGGCCCGTCGGGGCAAGACAGTAAATCGTCCGTCACCATTGCTGCGTCGGCATCGCCAGACCCGCTTAAAAATCGTTTCAAACTGCCGTTTCCCCAGGAATGAAAATTCATTAATCTGCTTGCCAAAACATAAGTCACTGAATATTATCTCCTGCTCATTGCCCAGAAAACTGGGCATGAGGGTCTGGTCCAGAGACCAGTAGAGTGTAACAAGATGGATTCGGTGACGCAGCAGAGCAGTAGGCGTATGCATGATGGGCTCCGGAGTCGATTGCCGTGGGTGCAGTGCGGCGCGCGACTCGGGAGCCTTTTTTTGTGCTTCCGGTTCGGGATGTAAAAGAAGTTCCTCCGTTCTTACCAGAACTGGTCAAGCCCTGGGAAAGAGCCGGAGCTAAACCTTGACGCGATGTCGAAAGGAGTTCGTCCGTGAGAGAGAAGGGCACAGTAAAGTGGTTTAATGGGGCTAAAGGCTATGGATTCATTCAACGGTCCACAGGAGAGGATGTCTTTGTCCATTTTTCCGCGATCCAGGAAAATGGCTACCGCACCCTCAATGAAGGTGAGACGGTGGAATTCGACCTGCTCAAGGGCCCCAAGGGTTTCCAGGCGGCGAATGTAGTCCGGGTTTAGCTGACCTTTCTACGCACTCCATTGCTGCTCGGCCCTCTCAGTATGCCTACTGAGAGGGTTATTTACTTGTAGCGATGAGAACTGGCTCAGCTCGCCAGCGCTCTTCCGCACAACTTTTCGAGCACGCGAATGGGAGAATGCTCGGGCGCGACCAGCGCCTCCGGCGGGACGATGAAGGTTTGCTCCAGAGCAAACTGACCGGAGAGCGCGGCGTGAGGCACGCCGTCCGTGAACACCATCCAGGTGGCCAGCGGCGGAAATGCCAGGCGTACCTTGGTTGCGCTCCGCTGGAATTGCGCATTCTCCTTCAGGTAATCGTGGAAGCGCAGCATAAAAGAATCATAGGCCGAGCGGCCGGCCACTTTCAGCCCAGCCAAATACAACAGCCGCGATAACAGTCCACGTTTGCTTTCAGATGCAATGCTGGGTAAGCCGGCATCACGCGCATAACGCTGCGCCAGTTCTGGAAACCGTTCCGCCGTTAACCACACCCGCTCCTTGCTGGGATGGATATTGGTGAACACGCGGAGAATGCGTCCGCCGCGCGTCGGGCGGCTGGGGAATGCGTCCACGTGCAACAGATCGTTACGCTTGTGCAGCGGCAGGTCGCGGCCGGCTTCTTCCTGCGGACGAAAGCTGGCGAAATCAAGCATCAGGCGTTCTCTATAAGGTGAAAGGAACCGGCGCACGAACTCGGTTACCTGCTCCGAGTATCCGCGCAGCACCTGGTGCATACGCTGCTGCGTTCCCTTTCCATCCGAGGAGAACCCCCGCAAAATATCCTCTTGTGGGCGGTAAGAAATGTTCTTGTGAAGGCGCAAGGTAGTGGGCGGAAGCCCAACCAGGAACTCGCGATCCGCAGCGGCGAACGCGAACGGCGGTTGGGGAAAGAATAGGACCTGTCCGCGTTCCAGTTCCTCACAGTACCAGCGGGAACGCTCGCCGGCATCGGATTGCGGCCTCCAGCCGCCCACCCCAAATTCAGCCACATCGATCCAGGACATAGACAGAATTGTACCTTGCGCCTCGGCGAATGCCGAGATGGTCACGATGGGAGCAGAGATTCAACGCTGATCTATGACTATGCCGGGGACTATGCCGGGGACTATGCCGGGTTAAACCATGCGCGATTGCCAGTTCGAAACGCCACCCGGGATCTACTGCAGTTCCACCGACACAAGGGTACCGGCGCCACTGCTGGCAGTGCGGTAGTTCACCGCGACCCGCCGATTGTGCCAGAGACAAGAGAACTCATCGGCTCCGATGACAACCAGGCGCTTCACATCGGTAGTCGTCATCTTCCATGTCTTTGCTCCTGACGCCAAAGTCAACGTGGCTGACGGAGGAGCGGAGCAATCTACCTGCACCAAGGTGGCTTTCAGGAAATGCACGGGAGTGTTGTCAGCCTTGATGGTCTGGACATTCTCATCGGAGTCCTGGCTCGCGTCTTTCGATTTCGGTTTTGGCCGCCACTGCGGTGCGGTCATCTCGTCCAGACTGCGAGGATGGGAGACCTCAGTCAAGTGCGATTCCCGCATAGCCTGCACTTGCATTAGATTTTGGCTGGCCATGGAAGCAATATTCGGGTCCTGGCTGTTTTGCAGGCGCGTCAGCAACGTCCTGGCCTCCTCCCACTTTCGCATGTGCAGATAGACCAGCGCCAGGTTGGCGGCGTAATTTTCGTTTCGGGGGCTCAGTTGAACTGCCGCCGCGAGGTCACGCTGGGCGGCCTCCAGCTCTTCGTTTTGCATCTCTGAAATGCCTAAGAGTTTCAAGGCGTCGGCGAATTGGGGGTTCAACCTGACGGCGGTGCGCAGCTCGCGTATGCTGGCCTCATTTTCCGCGGGCGACCGACTCAAATTTCCCGCTCGGCGATAGCGTAACAATGCAGAGTAGTAGTGCACCCAGGGGTCCTGGGACTCAAGGGCCGCAGCTTTCTCAAAGTGCTCGGCCGACTTTTCGAAGTCTCCACTGTGCAGGAAGGCGAACCCCAGACCACGCTGAGCAGCGGCGTTGTTTGGCTGCTGTTGCAACACTTCCTCCAGCATGGCAACGCCTTCTTTCTGATGGTCGCGCGTGTGCAAGGCGAAATCACCGAGCATTGCCTGGCTGTCAAGAGCAGAGAGTGACTTCGAATCATAGCTGGCCACGCTTTCCAGATCGAGCGGAAGCTTGGCGATGCCATAGCGGCCTTCTCCCAAGCGGTAATAACGGTCCACCGAATCTCCCAGTTGCTTCGGAGTCATTCCGAATGCTTTTTGAATGGCGTCTTCCACGGACACGTGCTGGTTCAGGACCAGCTCAAAATAGATTCCAGTCTCGCGGAGCTTAAGCTTGTCCTGCAAGTAATGCATCATCAGCCAGGATTGGGCATAGAAGACTGATCGCCGGTCACCTTCGTTGTAAACCTTGGCATCGTGGCGCACTTTGAAGAGATCAGCGATGGGCATCCATCGGGACTGTTGAAGTATTTCCATGGTCCCGATCGGCGGTTTGCCGATCTCTATTCCTCTGCTGGTCACGTTAACGGTAGAGAAGTACTCGGCAAAGCCTTCATCGAACCAGGGCTGAGTTTCTGGGTAATTCCCATTGAGCAGCAGGTGACCGTACTCGTGGAACACGGCTTCCCACCTGCCTTCCAGGGAAACATCCAGGCCGATGTAGTCGCGGTCGGTGGAAGATTGAAAGAAACCTGACAGTTCCACGGCTCTGCCGTTGAACACGGGCGCGAAGCGGCTCAATTCGTTGCCCTTGCGAAAAGCGACAATCTGTAGCGGTACCGGAACATTAACCGTAAGTTTGGATAATAACTGTCCGAAGGTGGCGCGCATCTGCTCAAAATGAAATGCGACTTCTCGTCCGCGTTTATCGCCGGCGTCGGTATCCACTACAAAGTGCGGGGAGCGGACCTCAACCCACTTTTGTGCTCGGCTCGAGGATGGACTGAGCACCAATGAGGGTAGAAGAGCAAGGAAGAGAATTCTTCTAATTAAACCCGACAAAAAGAATGGTTTCGGCATGGCCGCGGCTCCTGTTACACAGGCCTGGCGAGTTAAGATGCTAGCACGCTTTCCAGCGCACATAAAACTGCAGTTTGCCTATTGAAACGGATTGAGTGGTGTTCAGAAGAGTCCTTTAGCTGTTCAGGCGCTCGAGGGCCCAATGGGCATGTTCTGCCACGACCGGATCTGGATCTGCCGATAGTTTTTCTAAAGTGGGAATGAAGTTACGATCTCGGCTGTTGCCCATGGCCACCACCGAGTTACGACGTAATCCCGAGAGCTTTGCCCGTCGCACGGGCGAACCGCGAAATGTGCTGGCGAATTCCTCGCCAGACATCTGCGCCAGCCAATCCAATGCGGGGCTCACCAATTCAGGCCGCGGCTGCAACTGTGGTTCGCCGGTCGCAGGCGATTTCCGATTCCAGGGACAAACATCCTGACAAATGTCACATCCGAAAAGATGCCGTCCTATGCCCTCACGCAAGTCTTCCGGAATTGCGCCACGTTTCTCAATGGTGAGATAAGAGATGCAACGATTTGAATCCAGAATATGGGGCGCGAGCAGCGCGTCCGTCGGACACGCCTCAATGCAGCGAGTGCATGTGCCGCAGCGGTCGGCCGCAGGGACATCAGGCGCGAGCTCCAGCGACGTGAGAATCACGCCAAGAAAGACCCACGATCCCAGCCGCTGGTTTATCACGCAGGTGTTCTTTCCCACCCATCCTACGCCGGCATACTTGGCGTAAACGCGCTCGACGAGTGGGCCGGTATCCACATAGCAGCGCGTCTGCAGGCTGGCCGCTGGGTCAGTTCCATTTTCAGATAGCGCCCGGTGCAACTCGTCTTCTACCTGTTGCAGTCGAGTCAAGACGACTTTGTGGTAATCCAGTTGCGACCAGGCGTAGCGCGAGATCCAGCCTGTTTTAGAATTGTTCACCTCAGTGGAATAGGGCTCTGCGGTGTTGTAGTTGAGGGCGCAGACGATAACGCTACGCGCCCACGGTACTGCCGAACCTAAAGACGCGCGCTTTAATTCTCCGTGCTCATTGCGTGCTTGCATGTAGTTCATTTCACCAGCATGACCAGCTGCAATCCATTGGGAAAAGAAGTTGAGCTCGGCGTACTCGTGCACTCCAGCCACCCCGGCTAAGTCGAATCCGGCCGTAGCAGCGGCTTTTAGTACCGCATCCTTAATATAGGAAAGTTGTTGCATGCGAAATTCACTTAATACCAACCTATTGTTGCAGATTTCGGAACCTTATGGACAGGCAACCAAGGCGATCTCTCGCATCTAAGCACTAAGTCATGAGATCACCTCGAATTTCAATTCTCTCGAAGTGCTTGGTTCACCGTGCTTTGTTCGTGCTCCCCATTTTTGGCTCCATGCTTGCTATTGGCCGTCCCGCTGCCGCATGCACCCTTAGTACTACGAACCGGACGGTAACCATTTGCACTCCCGGGAACAACTCACAGGTGGTTACACCGGCACGCGTGGTTGCCGGGGCTACGGACTCGCTGACCGTGACCGCCATGCAGATCTATATCGATAGCAAATTGGTATACAAGGTGAGCGGCAAGGCAGTGGATACTTTTGTGAACCTCACCCCGGGGGCTCACTCGCTGACAGTAAAGGGCTGGGACAGTAGCGGGAGCTTCTCCAAGAACATCAAGGTTGCAATGAGTCCACCCTGCGCCCTGAATCCCACCAATCAGACGGTCACTATCTGCACACCCGGCGCGGGAGCAACCGTGAGTCTGCCGACCCATCTGGTGGCGGCGGCAAATGATTCGACGCCCACGAAGCTGATGCAGGTGCTGATTGATGGCGTAAGTTACAAGCAGGTTAGCTCAAATACGGCTGATCTTTACCTCACCGGCCTGGCGCCTGGGCAGCACACGGTACAGGTGAAAGCGCAAGACACAGCGGCGGTGACGTTCAGCAGTAGCGTCGCCATCAACGTCACTGACAATGCTGGTTTGTCGAACCTGAAGCACATCATCTACCTCGTCCAGGAAAACCGGTCCTTCGACAGTTATCTGGGCCGCTTGGGGCAATACCGTGTGGATCGCGGCTTCAGCAATAACGTCGACGGCGTGCCGCTGGGCGCCACGCTGGTTGCCAATAATGGTGTGGCAGTACATCCATTTCATTATCAGAGCGTTTGTACTGAGGGTCTGACGCCGTCCTGGACTGAAAGCCATATTGACGTGAATGGCGGACTAATGGACAAGTTTCTGCAGACCGGAATCACCTCCAATATTGATCCGTACAACACTCGCGCGCTAGGTCATTACGACTGGAACGACTTGCCCTATTTGTATTCCTTGGCGTTCAATTTCGGCACGAGTGACCGCTTCTTCTCGCCGCTTTTGGCCAATACCCTGCCCAATCGTATGTACTTGTTTGCTGGAACTTCGTTTGGGCACATCTTTTCCGATCAGTACCCGACTGGCGGCTGGCCCCAGGCAACGATTTTCGATCATCTCGACCAAGCGGGCGTCTCCTGGCGCTACTATTACCAGGACAACAGCACTTATTTGACGCAGTGGGCCGGCTATTATTCGGGAAATCAGCACACCAAGCTGTTCCCAATCTCGCAGTATTACACCGACCTGCAGAACGAAAGCACCTTGCCATCCGTGATCTTCATTGAGCGCGCTTCTTCGGCTGGATTGGATGAGCATCCGGGGCAAAATCTTCAGAACGGCGCCACCAGGGTGGCCCAGATCATCAATGCACTGATCGGCAGCCCCTCATGGAAATCTTCGGCGTTCATCCTTACCTTCGACGAGGGGGGCGGCTTATACGACCACGTGGTTCCGGCGACGATCATGAAGCCGGACGGCATCGCTCCCATGATTCCTTCGGGGACCCCACCCGGCGATTTTGCCCACACCGGCTTCCGCATTCCCCTGGTCGTGGTTTCTCCCTGGGCGAAGCCGCACTATGTTTCGCACACCTGGCGCGACCTCACTTCCATTCTTCGGCTCATTGAGACGCGCTTCAATGTGCCGGCGCTGACCGTGCGCGACGCATCGGCGGACAACATGATGGAGTTTTTCGATTTCTCCACGCCGCAGCCGGTGCCAACCCTGCTGCCGCCAGCGACGGGTGGAACCTGCGACTGGAACAAGGAGAAGGCGCCAGGATTCTGAGGGTGGGGTAAGAAGTAACAGAAAACTGCAAGGGGAACTAAGGTCTTAAATGCCCAGCTTCTTGACTTCCTCGTTGTAGTACTTGCGGTAAAGGATGTCCCATTCCTGGGAACCTTCGAGAATGGTGCGTTTCTGATTTTCGATTTTCTGCCGGGCCGAGGCGTCAATCCTGGCCTCCTGATTAAGTAACTCTTCCAGGAGACGTCGAACTTCCAAGCGAATGGTGTTGCGATCTTCCACGAAATCTACTTCGTCCAAGGTGGCAAGGGCGTCAGAAACGGTGTGGGCCAGCTTATTCACTTTGTCTCGGCTGAGCCTCACAGCACCGCCTTGTACTTGCGAACCAGCTCGTTTTTGACCTTTTTAAACATTTCCTGGTAGTTGGCCCCGCTCTTGCGCATCTCTTCCGAATAGGCCTCAAGGATGACGCGCACCTCGTCGTTGATGCGGTCCTCTAAAGCGATCTCCTCCAACAGCGCCGCGTGCACTTTCTGCGTCACTGCGGGAAGTTGCTGGGTTTCAATGAAATTGCCGGCAACCAGTTTCTTGGTCACCTCGCGGGCCAGGTAGCCCACATATTCTTTCGAGAAAACCATAGTTCAGGTGGAAGTCCAGGCTGACAGTCCGGGCTAGAAGCCTCTGCCCAAAATTTGAGTTTAGCATAATCACTCGGGACGCCTGAACCGCAGATCGGCAGCTTTGTCCTTAGTAGCTCGCAAAGCGAGTTGGGTCTAGAATGCATTAGCCACAAACTCTACATGTCTGACGACCTCACCACGCTCAAAGATGACATGACCGCTTTTATCGAAGGTCATGGCATGAAGCGCTTTCCGGCCTACGTGGACTCCGAACAAGTGCAGAGCGTGATGTGGAAGAGCTCCGCGGAAAATCCCGACGGCTGGAAGGATTTTGTCGAGCTGGCCAAGGCCGCTGGTGCCACCTTCCTCACCATGGACGACTGGGCATTGCAACGCGAGGAACTGGACGAACTGGTCGAGCGGCTGCGCAACGCCCACTACCCTAATGAGGAAGACCTGGATGAAGCCCGCTGGCTACGCGCTTATTTATCGAAAACCGGATACATTCAGTTGGGATGGGCCTACCAGGGGTCCATCTTCGTCTATGAAGTTTCCACCGAGTGGTACGACCGCTACCAACATCTGATAGAGCTTGCTGAGGACTTCGGCGGGATCGCTATTGACGAGCCCGACCAGGATGACGAGCCCTGATTCGTGCGCTGGGAATTAGCATCGGTTGACGAGATCGCAGCTAGCCGGCTCGCCAGTGAAGCCAGTCTTTCTCCGACTATCGCACGCCTCCTATTGAAACGCGGGATTCAGGATGCCGAAGCTGCCCACCGCTTCCTCTCCCCGTCACTGGATCATCTGCACTCGCCATACGCCATGAGCGGAATGGCGGCCGCAGTCGAACGCCTGCGTAGCGCGATTGCGCGCCAGGAAAAAATTCTGATTTATGGCGACTACGACGTGGACGGCACCGTTGCCATTGTGATTCTGATGACCGCGATTGGCTTATGTGGCGGCCACGCGGACTTCCATGTGCCTCACCGCATCCGCGACGGCTACGGGATGAAAGATGATGTGATCGAGCGGGCGGCTGCGGAGGGCGTGCGCTTAATCGTGAGCGTAGATACTGGCATTCGCGCATTTGCTGCCGCGGAAACCGCACATCGCGCCGGCGTGGACCTGATCGTTACCGACCACCATTTGCCTCACGCAGAGCAGGGTGTTCCCAATGCTCTGGTCGTGCTCAATCCCAACCAGCCGGGATGCGAGTATCCCTGCAAGGCTTTATGCGGAGCGGGAGTAGCTTTCAAACTGGCCCACGCATTGATGGAGAAAGCTCTGCCGGAAAAACGGGAGCTGCGGCCGTTGCTGATGTCTTTTTTGAAAATAGTTGCGGTGGCCACCATTGCTGACGCTGTCCCTCTGCTCGATGAGAATCGGGTTTTCACGCGGCTCGGTTTGGAGGGACTGCGTTCGCCGGTGAATGCTGGGCTGAAGGCACTCCTGGAAGTGTCACAGTTGGACGGGTCACGGAGGTTGGAGTCATCCGATGTGGCGTTTCGCCTGGCTCCTCGCCTGAACGCTGCTGGTCGTATGGATGTGGCTCGCGACGTCATCGAGCTATTCACAGTCAAGGACGTCGCCCGCGCTCGAGAATTAGCTGAGCGCCTGAATCGCTTGAACAGCGATCGTCAGGCGGAAGAGGCCCGCATCATTGATGAGATTTGTGCTCGCCTGGATGAATCCGCGGAGATGCGCCAGGCGTTCTGCATCGTGGTGGATGGTGAGGGCTGGCATCGAGGGGTGATCGGCATCGCTGCCACTCGCGTGGTAGAGCGTTACGGAAGACCCACGCTGGTAATCTCGCGCCAGGGCGAGGAAGCTCACGGATCGGGCCGCTCGATTTCCGCGTTTCACCTTTTGCAGGCGATCGAGAGCTGCGAATCTCTATTCACACGTTACGGCGGACACGCGCACGCGGTAGGATTTGCGCTCCCGTCCGCCGGCATTCCGGAGTTACGCACCTCACTCGATTCCTACGCGCGCGCTCGTTTGACCCTCGCGGACTTTGAGCCGGTGTTGCATGTGGATGACGAGCTTGATCTGGTCCAGGTCACTCCCGACCTGTTCCATGCCCTGCGGCAACTGGAACCCTTTGGAATGGGAAACCCCGAACCGGTATTCGTGTCCCGCAACAGCCGCGTTCTGTTGCCACCACGCACCCTGAAAGAAAAGCACATCAAGTTGAAGCTGGCTGCGGCTACTTCAAATGGGAAATTCACTCCCGGCATTCCGACAATAGGCTGGCGCATGGCGGAACGTTTCCAGCGAGAACAGATTCTGGCCGGTGATACGTTGGACGTGGCATTTACTCTGGAGCACAACGATCATCCTGAATTCGGTGGTCTGGAATTACGACTCTGCGACGTCATCCGTACCGTGCAGCTGGCCGCGGCGTCGGCTGACTGAGACTTAGGTAGGGGGCCAGCCGCCCTCGGCAGCCCAAGGCGAGCTACCCTCGCCGCACAGGCGAGGGCGCCTGTGCCCACGTGAGTTGGGTGAATGCACTGTTCCCTGTTAGATAGCTGGCCCGAATCCACACCTGCCTGGGCGTCCTTCGACACTTAAGAGATGAGTTCCTGGGTGCGACTGCCTGCTAGTATTTGAGCAATGCCCATCTCCATAGTCGGCCTGCGGAAATGGTTAGCACTGATGGCGGGTGGTTTCATAGTCATCGTCGTCCTCTTTTACCTATATGCGCAGCGCCGGGCGGAGCAAGTCAGCCATGAGGTGCCGGCGCCATTGCCCTACCAAGTCCAGCAGTCTACCCAAGACTTTGAATTGTCCAAGTCGGAGCACGGCCGGACGCTGTTTACGGTGCGCGCCGCAAGAACGGTGCAGTTCAAGCAAGGGGGCCGCGCTTCGCTACGCGATGTGAACATCATCATTTACGGAAAGGAATCCAACCGCTTCGATCAGATTTATGGCAAGAATTTTGAGTACGATCCCAAGACTGGCGAGATCGCGGGAATCGGACCGGTGCACATCGACCTGGAGGGCAATGCCCAGGGTCCCGCTCGCCCCGACCAGACCCCTCCCGAGGTGCTGCAGAACCCAATCCATATTGACACCACGGACTTGGTCTTTAACGAGAAGACTGGTAACGCTGCCACTCACGGCGTAGTGAATTTTAAGATGGCCCAGGCCAGCGGTTCGGCGGTGGGCGCACGGTACATCGCTAAAGAGAACACATTGGTTATTGACTCCAATGTGGACATTACCGTGCTAGGCGCCAACCCTTCGCACATCCTTGCGGCCCATGCCGCCGTCACGAAGATCCCACGACAGGTCGTGCTCGACAAGGCCGTGCTGATTCAGGAGAAGGAGAAGATCGCGGCTGATGTGGCGACGATTTTTTTCAAACCGGACAATACTGCTTATCGCATCATCGGCAATGGCAGTGTTCAGGGCCAGACCTCGACCGGCATAAAAGCCAGGGCGGAACGCGCAGACTATCTCCTGAATCCTCACAATACTTTTCATTCCGGCGTGCTTACCGGCAATGTGCATGTAGAACAAGCTGGTGCGAAGCCGATGCAGGGTACCGCGCAACAAGTCTCAATGGAGTTTGCGGCAGACAATCAGCTCTCCAAGATGCGGGCTGTGAAGGACGTAAAGTTGTTGCAAAGCCAGGTCCCTGTTCCTGGCCAGGTACAGCAGGCCGAACTTGATTCCGACGCGGTTGATTTTCGCTTCAAGCCAGGGCAGCAGCTCGACCACGCGGATACCTCAGGCAAGGCCCAGATTGTGATTCTCACTAGTCCAGCCGCACCCAAGCCGCGCTCAGCCGGGCAGCCGGTGATCGCCAAATCCTCGACAGCATCCAGCGTCCCAATTCCCACCACCCTAACCGCTCGTAAATTCCACGCCGTTTTCGGCGACGACAATCAAATCAAGTTTGTGCGCGGCGCTCCCGATGCCAAGATCGTGTCGCAGAATCCCGGCCAACCGGATCGGGTTAGCACCAGTCGCACTGTGGATGCCAGCTTCAGCGATGAGGGCGCCATTTCCAAGGTCGTGCAAACCGGCGAGGTGCATTACGTCGAAGGTCAACGCGAAGCTTGGGCGGACAAGGGCACGTACACGCCGTCAGACATGATCTTGACCCTGAACGGATCTCCACGGATTGTTGAAAAGAGCATGACCACTACGGCGGATGTTCTTCGCATGAATCGCCAGAGCGGACAGGCGCTTGCGAACGGTCACGTCAAGACAACCTACAGCGAACTGAAACCCCAGCCCGGCGGCGCCATGCTGGCTTCATCCGACCCCATTCACGTTGTTTCCGCCTCCATGACGGCTGATCGCAACAGTAATCTTGCCGTTTATTCCGGCGGCGCCCGCTTATGGCAGGGAGGTAACGTAGTCCGCGCACCCGCCATTACTTTCAATCGCGCCGACCGCAGTATGTTGGCGGAGGGAGTTTTCCCGCAGCGGGTGGACACGCTCTTTCTGCAGACTGAGGCCACAGGAGCAATCAGTCAAACCCACGTCACCGCCAATCATCTGGATTACTCGGATCCGCAACGTCGAGCACATTTCAGTGGCGGGGTGGTGATGCGCAGCGCGCAAGGCACAGTCACGGCGGATGACGCTATCGCCTATCTATTGCCACGCGGACAGCGCCCTGCGGCGAGAGAAAGCGCTAAGGGTTCCGACGATACACCCAGCCAGATTGATCACGTGGTGGCAGACGGGCATGTTGTTGTGCAGCAGCCAGGTCGCCGGGCCACGGGAAACCATCTGGTTTACACGGCAGCGCAGGCGAAGTACGTGCTGACGGGCGGAAACCCTAGCATTTTTGATGCCGAACGTGGCTCTGTGAACGGCGATTCGTTGACTTTCTATAGTCACGATGATAGGGTTCTCGTAGAAAGCAAAGGCACTTCCCCCGCTATTACCCAAACAAGGCCGAAGTAAATGCATACGCTGGCGACGGACGAGGTAGGTAAGTCGTACCGGGGCCGGCGAGTAGTCATAGACGTTTCCCTGCAGGTAAATCAAGGAGAGGTTGTTGGATTGCTGGGGCCCAACGGCGCCGGTAAAACCACTACCTTTTACATGGTTGTGGGGCTTACCCCGCCAGAGTCCGGCCGGATCCTGATTGATGGTGAAGAGATCACGCGGGTGCCCATGTACCTGCGGGCCCGCAATTACGGCATCAGTTATCTCCCCCAGGAACCCTCAGTCTTTCGCAAGCTAACGGTCGAAGAAAATATCCTCGCAGTCCTCGAAGCGCAGCCGATGTCGTGGCACGAGAGGCGCGAGCGCATGGAACGGCTGATTGATCAACTGGGGCTGGGAGTCATTCGCAAAAATAAGGGAACGGCGCTTTCCGGAGGCGAACGCCGGCGTGTGGAAATCGCGCGCTGCCTGTGCATTTCTCCGAACTTTATCTTGCTGGACGAGCCTTTTTCAGGCATCGATCCCATTGCGGTTCTCGATTTACAGAAAATTATTTTTGATCTGAAAGCGAGCGGCATCGGCGTACTCATCACAGACCACAACGTGAGGGAGACGCTCTCGGTCACCGATCGCGCTTACATCATCAACGAAGGCCGTATTTTCCGTGCCGGTTCTCCCGAACAATTAGGGAATGATTCCGAAGTGCGGCGGGTTTATTTAGGCGAGAGTTTTTCGCTGGTTTGAGTTGCGTTTCAGGCGTTTTCTTAAGGCGCATTGGCGAGCCTCGGGAAGACAGCGGCAGCAAGATCGGAAACTGGTCAGCTGCATGGATCATATTGAAAACTAAGGGTTACGGACGTCATCAGAGTTCCCCTCAATGGCTTGGGGGGAGGCTGACGGCTGGTGTAATCTGATAGTGCTCCTTCGGCAATTATGGTGCTGTTACAACCCAAGCTGAATCTGAAGGTCACCCAACGGCAGATCCTTACGCCGGGGCTTGTGCAGATGGTCAGCGTGCTTGCGCTCAACAAGCTTGAGCTCAAGGACATGATCAATGCCGAGATCGTGGAGAATCCCGTCCTGGAAGAATTGGATTCCACCGTTCCGCTCATTGATGACATTGCCAGCAAAGAAGAAGAGCGGGAACGCACTGCGGCCGCTGATGAACCCACCGTCCAGGAAGAAAAGAAAGATCCGTTTGACGAGATTGATTTTGGCTCGTTCTTTCAGGACTACCTCGATCCCGGCTACCGCAGCCAGGGCGAGATGGAGTCCATCGAAAAGCCGTCTTTTGAGAATTTCCTGTCCCGACCTTCGACACTGACCGACCACCTGCTGTGGCAACTAGGCTCCCTCCAGGTTCGCGAAGAGGTGCGCGCCGCTGCGGAGTTGGTCATTGGCAACTTGAATGAGGATGGCTATCTGCTGGCCACTGATGAAGAACTGCTCGCCGCGGCGCACGAACCAGAGAAAGCCGTGGCGCGCCGAAGTGCTTCAGTGGCGGGTTCGCAGATCTCTGCTGGGCGCAATGGAGGCTCTCCGGATGAGGCTTTCTTCAATCGCGTTGAGTCGCAGGAAACGAGTACTGAAGAGACACCGGCGAGCTTAGAATCCGCGGCGCTCAAAGAGGCCAACGCAGTTCCTGATTTCTCGAGCAGTGGTCCACCCGCCGACCCGGAGGGCCTTCAACTTTCGGCCGAGGCTGCCAGTGCTGACGAAGTCGGCCAGAGTACCGCTGGCGGGGCAATCCCGAGCGGTCCCGCTGCTTTTGATCGCGCTGCGCTCCATGAGGCTTTGGAAGTGGTACGCCAGCTGGATCCGGTGGGTGTGGCCTGCCGTGATCTGCGAGAGTGCCTCCTGGCCCAGATCAAGTATCACCAGCAGATTCATCGCGAGATAAAGAACGGTGATGCGGCTGCAACCGAGCAGTTACTGAAGGACTGCGCGGCCGTGATTAATGATCACCTGAAAGAAGTTCAGAACAAGCAGTACAAGGAGCTGGCAAAGGCGATCGGCAGGCCGCTCGAAGCCGTTATGCAGGCGGTGGAGTTCGTTAAGACGCTCGACCCGCGGCCAGGCCTGCGCTACAACGCGGTGCAGCCACGGTTAATCGAGCCAGACGTCGCTTTCGTAAAGCAGGGCGATGAGTATCTGGTGCTGATGAATGAAGATGATGTCCCGCAATTACGGTTGAACCCAGCGTATCGCCGGCTTCTGCATCGGGATGCCGCCGAGAAAGACGTTCGCAATTACGTCAAGGAGCGCTACAAGTCTGCCATTCAGCTCATCAAGAACATTGAGCAGCGCAAGCAGACCATCCTCAAAGTTTGTTATTCCATCATTGCCCGCCAGGCGGAATTCCTGGACCGCGGTATTGATGCGCTGAAACCCATGATGATCAAAGAAGTGGCGGAGGAGATCGGAGTGCACCCTTCCACCGTGAGCCGGGCGGTCGCGAATAAGTACGCTCACACTCCACAGGGTGTGTTTGAATTACGATATTTCTTCAGCGAGAGCGTAAATGGTCCTGAGGGCGGCGCAACTTCGTTGCTGATTTTGAAACGTCGCGTCAAGAAACTGATTGATGACGAGGATCCCGCCAGACCGTTGACCGACGAGCAGATCACCCGCATCCTGCAATCGCAGGGAATACAGGTCACTCGCCGCACGGTCGCGAAATATCGGGAAGACATGCGCATCCCGAGTACCCACCAGCGCAGGGTAAAAAATTAACTGCAACCCCGTACTGAATAATCCCGAACCAGAAGGGGCGGTTGATGAACGTTGAATATACCGGCAGGCAGTTCGAAATAACTCCCCGAATCCGCGAGACAGTTGAAAGTGGCTTAGTCAAAATCGAAAAGATTTTGGGTAATAATTTTCCGGCCAAAGTGATTCTTGCAGTTGAGAAGCACCGTCACCGGGCAGAAATCACTATTAGCCCGCGTAATCAACAGTTAGTTGGTTTGGCCGAGGCATCCGACATGATGGCGGCCATTGGTGAAGCGATGGAGCGAGTCGAGCAGCAAGCCCTCAAGTACAAGGCCCGCTGGAGGACCAAGAAGCGGCACCCGCACAAGAAGTGGAATGGCGAAGCCCCTCGGCAAGAATTACAAATCGCAGTCGGGGTGAACGCGACCACCGCCGTGCCGGTCGTAGTGCATAAGTTTCCCATGGTTTCCCGTACCACGGAAGCTCACCTGGTGAAATCTCAGGAATCGGTCGCGCTTCGCCCGCTGACTATCGAGGAGGCTATTAAGGAAGCGCAATTCCGTGATCGCGATGTTTTTGTGTTCCGCGATCTCAGTGGCAAGGTCATGGTGCTGCACCGCACTAAAGAGGGCAAAATGGAGTTGATCGAGGCCCCGTAGCTTCTGATCACCGAGGAACAGTGAGGGGTATCTCCTCTGTGGTTATCTTCTATAGTTTCCTGCTAACATCCGCTCATGGCGTTGCGCCGCATTTCCCAAGCGACCAAACGCAAGGTAAATCCCACAGCTGCACTCTCCGTCTCCCGTGACGGTAAAGGAAGCCGTGCTGGCCGCGCCCTGGTAATCATTACCGGCATGAGCGGCTCAGGGAAGGACAGCGTCCTCAATACCTTCGAAGATCTGGGCTACTACTGCGTTGACAATCTCCCGGTGGATTTAATTCCTCGTTTCGCAGACCTGGTCAGGAACTCCGAGGAAATTACCCGTACCGCGATTGTGGTAGACGTCCGTGAAGGGCAGCATTTAGACCGTTTGCCTTCGTTAATCAAGTCGGTCGGGCGCTTGCTTCCGACGACGGTGATCTTCCTCGAGGCCAGCGATGCCATCCTGCTGAGGCGCTTCAGCGAGACGCGTAGGCCGCATCCGCTCGGCACCAGGGAGCCCGTCAAAGCGGCATTGCAGTCGGAGCGGCGCCATCTGCGTCCTATCCGGGCGGTTGCGGACCTGGTGATCGATACTTCCAAGTTCAACGTGCACGAACTGCGCGCGCATGTGATGCAGCGCTTTCAGTCAGACTCCAAGGGCAAGAACATTCTGGTCTCGTGCGTCAGTTTCGGATACAAGCACGGTGTTCCCGAGGATGCCGATCTAGTCTTTGATGTACGTTTTCTTCCCAACCCGCACTTTATTCCTGAATTCCGGCCTTACACGGGACGTCACCCAAAAGTTGCCAAGTACATCCGCTCGTTTCCACAAACGCAGGAGTTCATTAACCGTATCTCTGATCTCTTGGTTTACTTGCTGCCGCACTATTTGCGTGAAGGAAAGAGTTATTTGACGATCGGTTTCGGCTGCACCGGAGGACAGCACCGCTCGGTGATGATTGCCGAAGACGTGGCCAAGCGATTGCGGAAGGCGGGATATCGTTTGAAGGTGGTCCACCGGGACAGTCCGAAATGAGAGAGTTCTGCGGGTGGCTTTTATCCGTAAACTTATCAGGAGGAATCTTGGGACTTCGCTTTCCGGTTTCGCTTCTGCTGCTCCTTTGCATCATAGCGCCCATAGTCCGAGCGAAAGAACCTAAAACCCACGCCGCCGCTGGCCTCCTGCTGGTGGCGAACCAGGGCGAGCACACCTTGATGGTCATTGAGCCGGAAACCGGCCAGCAACTCGCAACAATTCCGGTGGGAGTCAACGACCACGAGGTAGCGGTTTCGCCCGATGGCCGCTTCGCCTATGTTCCAATTTACGGTAACTCCGGAGTGGGCAAACCGGGGACCGACGGACACACCATTGATGTGATTGATCTGGCAAAGCGAAAACTGGTGGGCAGCATTGATTTGGAAAAACCCGTGCGCCCGCATCGTGCCACGTTCGGACCTGACGGCCTGCTCTACGTCAGCGCTGAGTTGGCAAATGCAATCTATATTGTTGATACAAAAATCAGGAAAGTTGTAGGCTCCGTTCCCACCGGTCAGGAGGAATCGCATATGTTCGTCATTTCTCCTGACGGAAAGCGCGCGTTCACTTCGAATGTTGGCGCAGGAAGCGTTAGCGTCGTGGACCTTCACGCCAAAAAGACGGTGGCCGTGATCCCGCTTGCCAAAAAAGTTCAGCGGATTGCAATCTCTGCTGACGGAAAACAGGTATTTACGTTCGACCAAGACCAACCACGGATGGCCGTTATTAATACCGACACCAACCAACTTGCGCGATGGATCCAATTGCCGGCGATAGGCTTTGCGGGCGAACCAACCCAGGATGGCCGCAGCTTGCTGGTGGTGCTGCCCTCCGCCAACAAGGTTGTGGCCTTAAGTCTGCCCGAATTCAAACTGGAACACACCATTCACGTGCCCGACTGGCCGTCGGAAATTCTGGTCCGGGCAGATGGCAGAGTGGCCTACGTTTCCTGTCTTAAGGGCGGCAAAGTCCTAGCTATCAATCTCGGTAACTGGGCGGTAGAGAAGACCATCGCTGCCGGCCAAGGCTCCGATGGGCTCGCTTGGGTACCCGGGAAGTGATTGAATCGGTGGGGCAAAGTCACTGTCTCCTACCTTTAGTAGTCGCCCACAGTGACTATTCCAGTAAAATGCTGCTTAACCTGTGCAAAGCCAAACTTCACCCCAGCCGAATTGTGTCAACCTGAAGATGGTCCTTCAAGAGCAGCTTGTAAGTTGCGCTGAGTACGCACCGTTTGGAGCGGGCCTATGCGCCGGCTGACACGCCTTCTACGTTATGTAAAGCCGTACACTGTGCCACTGTTCGCTTCCGTTGTACTGATGGCATTGGTGGGATTGTTCGATGCCTTCCGCCTTTTACTGATCGGCCCAATCCTGGATAGTGTTCTGAACCCTGCGTCGCAATCCAGACAATTGGCGTTGTTTACTTTTCCCGGGACCAATCACACCATCTATCTACGCCACCTTGTGCCCACGCATTTTCAGAACCCATGGTCAATGGTGGCCTTCGCGATGGTGGGGGCCACTTTCCTGAAAGGCATTTGCGATTATGCCGGCACTTATCTCGTAAATTACGCCGGATACAGCGTTATTACCGATCTGCGGAATGACCTGTATAACGCCATTCTGCGTCGGTCGGCCGCATTCTTTCAGCGGCACTCCACGGCGACGCTGGTCTCTACCATCATCAACGACATCGAGCGTGTGCAGTTTGCTCTCTCTACTACGCTTGCCGAGTTTTTGCAGCAGGTCTTTACGCTAATATTCATCGCCGCGTTGGTCGTTGTTTTGGGCAGAAAGTTCGCCTTTCTGTTGGTTGCATTCATTCCTTTCATAGTTTTTTCGGCAAACCGAATCGGCCGCCGAGTCCGGCACACGACTCGCCGCGGTCAGGACAATCTGGCGGATGTGCAGAACATCCTGCACGAGAGCATCACCGGCAATCGCATCGTCAAGGCGTTCAGCATGGAAGCCTGGGAAAGCAGCCGGTTCCGAGTCGCGGCCCGCCGCCTGCTACGTGCCAATCTACGTTCTGTAGCAACCGCTGCGACCAGCTCCCCACTGATGGACTTCTTCGGCGCCGCAGCGCTCGCGCTCCTCCTATTGCTGGGGCGCAACCTGGTGAATATTCATTTCTTTACGCCCGGCACTTATGTTGCATTCCTGGTGGCCGTCTACAAGCTTTACGAGCCAGTCCGCAAGTTCGCAGGATTCAACAATAACTTCCAGCAAGCTTTGGGGGCCTCGTCTTCCATTTTTACCTTCATGGACGCTTCCGACACCGTCTTGGAAAAATCCAATGCTCGTACCTTGCCGCCGTTTGAACACAGCATTCGATTCGATCACGTCAGCTTCACCTATGGCGGTCAGAATGGGGAGTCACGCGAGGTCCTGCGCGACATCCAGCTTGAGGTGCAGGCTGGCGAAGTGCTGGCAGTGGTCGGGTCCAGCGGCGCAGGGAAGAGTACGCTGGTTCACCTGATTCCCCGTTTCTATGACGTTACCGGTGGCCGGCTTCTGGTTGACGGCCATGATGTGCGGGACGTGACCTTGAGCTCGTTGCGCGGGCAGATCGGCATAGTCACGCAAGAGACTGTCCTGTTCAACGATACGGTGCGAAACAACATCGCATATGGGCAGCCCCACATCTCGCAGGAGCGAGTTACGGATGCTGCCCAGGCTGCCCTGGCGCACGAATTCATCATGCAACTCCCGGAGGGCTACAACAGCGTGATCGGAGAACGCGGGGTGCGCCTTTCCGGGGGCGAGCGGCAGCGGCTGGCGATCGCACGAGCGTTGCTGAAAGACGCGCCGATTCTGATTCTTGATGAGGCCACATCCGCGCTGGATAGCGAGTCAGAAGCGTTGGTGCAGTCCGCCCTGGCCAATCTGATGACCGGTCGCACGGTGGTGGTGATTGCTCACCGGCTCTCCACTGTGCGGCGGGCCAACCGCATCGTGGTGTTGGAGAGCGGCGCGATTACCGATGTAGGCAGCCACGAAGATCTGATGACGCGGCTTGGTACTTATCGTCGCTTGCATGATTTGCAATTTGTTGACATCGAAAGCAAAGTTCAGACTGCGGGGTCGCTGCCAGAATAGTCATGCCTGTTCATTCAATGACCGGTTTTGCGCAAGCCAAGGGGCAGCTGAACGGCCGTTCGGGATTCACTCTTTCCCTTAAGTCCGTGAATCACCGGTTTCTTGATCTTCACTTCCGGTTGCCCTCCAACAGCGATTCCCTCGAAATGCGGCTCCGCCGTCTGCTCAAAGAGCGGCTAGCGCGAGGACACATCGAGGTCGCCTTGAGCATCGAGAGCTCAGAAGGACAAGCTGTGGCAGTGAACCGGCAGCTGGTCGGCAGCTACGTGGAGGCGTTTCGCAATCTGGCGCGGGATTTAGGAATCTCAGCCGATCCCGATTTGAATGCGCTGCTCAGAATTCCGGGAGCCATGGATGCCTCGGCCGCGTCGGCGGACGGCGAACTGGAGGCCGCAGTTGCGGCCAAAGTGGACGAAGTACTCACCAGCCTGAACCGTATGCGCGCCGAAGAAGGCCGGGGAATTGAGCGCGAGCTCCGCGACCGCATGACGCGTTTGCAAGCAGCAACTGCGGAAATTGAGAAGCTGCGTTCGGCGATGCTGAAGGCGCAAATGGAGCGGCTGCAAGCCCGCATCCAAGAATTGGTCGGGGCCCGGGCCGAGCCCGAGCGGGTCCTGCAAGAGGCGGCCCTGCTGGCCGAGCGTAGTGACATTCAGGAAGAACTCGTCCGCCTGGGAACTCATAACGCCCATTTTGTGGCACTCCTGGAAGCGGGCGGCGAGGTCGGGAAAAAGCTGGACTTCCTGCTTCAGGAGATGAATCGCGAGGCCAACACGCTACTCTCGAAGACGTCCGGTGTTGTGGGCGAGGCGCTGCGTATCACCGAATTGGGATTAGCCATGAAATCAGAGATTGAAAAGTCACGAGAACAGGTCCAGAACATCGAATGAGCAAGGTTTACATCATCTCGGCGCCGTCCGGCTCGGGAAAGTCCACTCTGGTGGACGAACTTCGCAAATCTGTCCATAATCTCGATTTTTCAATCTCCTACACGACTCGGTCGCCGCGCGGCAGCGAGCGGGACGGGTGCGAATACTACTTTGTATCGGTTGACAGATTTGAGGAGATGATCCGCCGGGACGAGTTCCTGGAACATGCTAACGTCTTTGGGAATTACTACGGTACCGCCAAGCGCTTCCTCACTGAGGCGAAAGAAGCAGGGCACGACCTGCTGCTCGACATTGATGTTCAAGGCGCAGCCCAGGTGAAGCAGAAAATCCAGGACGCCGTGAGCATTTTCGTCCTCCCCCCCGACAAGCCCACCTTGGAGCAGCGCTTGCGCCGTCGTAGCCTGGACTCAGACCAGGTGATTCAACGTCGCCTGATCGGGGCTGCGAAAGAGATTGAGAATTATCACTTTTACGACTATATTCTGATTAACGACCGCCTGGAACAGTCCATTGACGAACTCAGAGCCATTTTCCTGGCCGAGCGTTTGCCGCGTTCCAGAGCGGATCTCTCCCCCAAAGAGGCAGAGATTGTGGCCAAGGCTAGCCGCTCTCTTCTGCCCAACATCCGCGAGCGATTGCAGCCCATTCTGGCTTCTTTTGCTCTCTCGGCCACGCACCGCTAAACAGTGGCAGCAGGAGAAAAGTAATGAAACTGATGGAAGGTTTCGATAGCAATTATCGGTACATTCTGGTTGCGGCACGCCGTGCCCGTCTGCTGCAATCGGGCGCCCGCCCCGTGATTGACACGAATTCTCGCAAGCCTTGCCGAATCGCTCAGGATGAGATTCGGGCTGGCAAGATCAAATGGCTGATCCCCGAGATAGAGAAGTCGGCGGCTGAAGTGGCCTCCGACTTTTTCGACAAGGCCATGATTCCGGATGCCGCCCTCGGCGAGTGAATCGCGGGACGCCGCCTGGAGTCTGCGCCGTGGCGGGCAGCATCTATTGGTTAGGTGCGGGTTGACGCAATGAAAATTGCCCTGGGCGTGAGCGGCGGCATCGCCGCCTATAAGTCCGCTGAAATCGTGCGCTCGCTGCAGGACCGTGGCGTGCGCGTTCAGGTAGTTATGACTCGCGCTGCTCAGGAATTTGTTCGTCCACTGACCTTTGCCGCCCTTTCGGGTGAAAAAGTTATTACCGACCTATTTGGATCCGATCCTGGCCATCAGCCGAATGTTGAATCTGCCATTGAACACATTGCCGTCGCGCAGAGTATTGATGCGCTATTGGTCGCGCCTGCCACGGCAGACCTAATTGCCAAGTTCGCGCAGGGAATCGCCGATGATTTCCTCTCGACTCTTTATCTCGCGACCACTGCTCCGGTGGTGATCGCGCCAGCGATGAACGTCAATATGTGGCAGCACGCGGCGACTCAAGCGAACCTCGAAACATTACGCCAGCGCGGGGTTCGCATCGTGGAGCCCGACGCCGGATATCTGGCTTGCGGCATGACCGGTCCCGGTCGCTTGGCCAGCAACGAGGCCATTGTCGCCGCCGCACTGGAAGCCTTGGGAGCTGCTCAAGACCTCGCTGCTGAGACAGTGCTCATCACGGCGGGCCCAACCCGCGAACACATTGATCCCGTTCGCTATCTCACCAACCGTTCCAGCGGGCGTATGGGATATGCACTGGCAGAAGCCGCACTACGCCGAGGGGCGAAGGTGTTGCTAGTGAGCGGGCCGGTGACGGTTCAAGCGCCGGGCGGCGCGGAACTGATATCGGTAGAAACTGCCGAGCAGATGCGTGACCGCGCGCTGTCCAGGCTCGGAGAAGCCACAGTCGTAATTGCCACGGCAGCTGTCTCGGATTACAAGCCCAAAGCCGCGGCGCGCCATAAGATCAAGCGGGGTGGCCCGATGTCGGTTGATTTAGAGCCGACGGCAGACGTCCTGGCTGAAGTGATTCGCAGACGTGACAAGCAGTTGGTAATTGGCTTCGCAGCGGAAACCGAGAATGTGCTGGAAAATGCTCGCCGCAAACTTGCCAGCAAGTCCCTCGACGCAATGGTAGTCAACGATGTCTCTCAACCCGGAATCGGATTTGATTCTGAACGCAATGCCGTCACCATTCTGACCAACGACGAAGTAATCGAAGTTCCCGAGACCACCAAATGGGACGTGGCGCAGCGCGTCCTCGACCAGGTGGTCCGCCTGCGGCAGCGCCGCCACCAGCCGGTTCACGCGCCCGCTAGAGTAGATAAGTAAATAATGGCCGGCTTTCTCGACCCAAAGCTTCGCGAACAGCTATCAGCCCGCCTCGATTACTACCGCGAAATGGGCATCTACGACTTTTATCGCCGGCCGCCCTCGGCTGTGCTGACGGCTATCGCGGAATCGGAGCAGGGAATGAATGCACAGGAAAGCACAAAGATGATTTCCGTGTCCAAAGTTGGTGAGGAAGTCTTCGCGTCGCAGACAAGCGCTCTCGGCACAGCTCAACCCTCGGCACCGCGCAAGAATGTGGCTACCGAGCTGAAGCTTATCCGTGAGGACCTCGGCGACTGCACGCGTTGCGTGCTGCACAAGCAGGGACGCAAACAGATTGTTTTTGGGGTGGGCGATCCCAACGCTGACCTGATGTTCATCGGCGAGGCCCCGGGAGCAGACGAAGATCAGCAGGGTATTCCGTTCGTGGGCCGTGCGGGGCAGTTACTCACGAACATGATCCTGGCAATGGGCCTGAAGCGTGAAGACGTCTATATTGCCAACATAATTAAGTGTCGGCCGCCAGGAAATCGCACTCCGGAGCGCGACGAGTGCGAGACCTGCTCTCCGTTTCTTATGCGCCAAATTGCTGCGATATGTCCTAAAGTTATTGTCGCTTTAGGGGCAGTGGCTGCGAAGACCCTGCTCGCAATCAATGCGCCCATGGCAGAACTGCGTGGCCGATGGTACGACTTCAACCCTCGAGTGGAGAGCAATGGCCGTCCCAATTCAGCGCCTCCACCTGTAAAGTTGGCAGTCACGTATCACCCGGCCTTCTTGCTGCGCGATCCACGGCAGAAGAAAGAAACCTGGAAAGATCTGCAGATGGTGATGAAATACTTAGGTCTGACGCCACCCGCGAAGGCACAAGACCCGGCGTGAACGCGACCATAGAATGCCTGAGTTCTGCGACATCGCGCTGCCCGTCCCGCTGGACACCACCTTCACGTACCGCATTCCTGCAGTTCCTCCTGACATAGAGGAGGCGAACGGTAACCAGCCCGTAGTGGGTGGACGAGTGCTCGTCCCATTTCGCGAGCAACGGCTCTCGGGAGTGGTAGTTTCCCTGCACGATCGTGAGCCCACGGTCCAGACCAAGGCCGTGCTTAAGGTCTTGGACGCTGTCCCGGTGCTCAATCCGGACCTGATGCGCCTGGCGCAATGGATCTCGGAATATTACCTGGCTCCTCTCGGAGAAGTTTTTCGAACCATGCTGCCCCTGGCTGCGGAATTTAAGCGCGATCGCGGTTACCAGATCGCTGATGCGGGCCGGCTGGCATTGCACCTGGCTGGAATGTCGGGTGCTTCAACCAGATCACACAAGCCCGAGGCCGAACTGGCTGCCGAATACGAGGTGCTCGAATATCTGGCGGAACGCGAGATCGCGCGCGAAGGCAGCCTAATCTCGGGGACAAGTGCCAACAAAGCCACTCTTGACGCGCTAGCCCGCCGCAAGTGGATCTCACGCCATGATCTCTCTGCAACCCGGGAGGCGGGCCGAACAATCAAAGTTGCCACCCTGGTCACGCCGCTTGCCGAACATAACCCTGCCCGAGCGCTGAACCCTAACCAACGAACGATTGTCGAAGCTATCGCGAATGCGGGCGGAAAGCTGCAGGTTGAGAGTCTGCGCGAGCTGAAGGTTCCGCGCTCCACTTTGCAGACACTGGCCAAGCGCGGCCTGGTCGAGATCAGTGAGCAACCGGCAGGATTCAGCGTTTCCACGATGCGCCCCCGGCTTTCACCAAGCGAATTTCAATTCACCGCAGCGCAGCAAAATGCGCTTACCCATATTAATTCTGCAGTCGAGGAGAGAAAATTCGCTGGTTTTCTCTTGCACGGCGTAACCGGTTCAGGCAAGACCGCGGCGTATCTGGCCAGCATGCAAGCCGTGTTGCAGGCTGGACGTTCCGCCATCCTGCTGGTGCCGGAGATCGGTCTGACCCCCGCGGTGGCGGCCGACCTGCACCGCATCTTCGCTGACCAGGTTGCAATACTGCACTCCGGCCTTTCAGACCAGGAACGCGCAGAGCAGTGGCATCGCATTCATCGAGGCGAAGCGCGCATTGTGGTGGGCACTCGCTCTGCTGTGTTCGCGCCGGTAACGGACCTTGCGCTCATGGTGGTGGACGAAGAGCAGGATGGCTCTTACAAGCAAGAAGAAATGCCCCGCTATAACGCAAGGGACGTAGCCGTGATGCGCGCCAAAATGACGGGCGCGGTGGTGGTACTTGGGTCGGCAACCCCGTCTCTCGAATCCTATTACAACGCTCAGAACAGCAAGTACTCACTGATTGAGCTGCCGGACCGGGTGGAGAAGCGGCCGCTTCCAGAAGTTGAAATCGTTGACATGCGGACTGAGTTCCAGGAAACCGGTGCTGAGCAGGTGATCTCGCGCAAGCTGGCGGCGGAGATTGCTGAACGGCTCACGCGCGGCGAGCAAGTCATGATATTGCTCAATCGCCGCGGGTATTCGCCAGTCGTTCTCTGCAGGGCCTGCGGCCACACTGTGGAGTGCGAAAATTGCGCGATTGCCATGACCCATCACAAGAGTGCTCGCCGTCTGGAATGCCACTATTGCGGGCAGAGTCAGCCGGTGCCGAAAACCTGCGCCAAGTGTGGCAGTGAGTACGTCCAATTCGTCGGCACCGGGTCGGAGAAGTTGGAAGAGCTACTGCGTGGCATGTTTCCGCAGGCGCGCATCGGGCGACTGGATCGGGATACCGTCCGTGGACGCCACGATTTCGAGCGCATGTTGAATGCGCTTGACGCCGGAGAACTCGACCTCCTGGTGGGCACACAAATGATTGCCAAGGGCCATGACGTGCACGGAGTGACCCTGGTGGGAGTGGTAGGGGCGGACATTGCGCTCGGTCTGCCTGACTTCCGCGCTGCTGAGCGCACGTTCCAGCTCCTGACGCAAGTTGCGGGGCGGGCCGGGCGCGGCGGCACTCCGGGCAAGGTTGTTCTGCAGACGTACTTTCCCGATCATTATGCGGTGCAGTTTGCTGCCCAGCATGACTTCCGCGGTTTCTACGATAAAGAACTCCGTTACCGCAGCTGGATGCACTATCCGCCTTTCGGTGCGCTCGCCAACGTATTGGTGTGTAGTCCCAAACTGGATGATGCGCTGAAATATTCTGGATTGCTGGGACGCTGGTTTGAGAAGACCTCGCATGTAGGAGTGCGAGTGCTCGGTCCCGCGGCAGCGCCCATCGTGCGCCTTAAGCGCGACTACCGCTACCACTTTGTACTGAAATCTTCCAGCCGCCAAAAGCTCAACTCACTGCTGCGCGCCATGCTGGCTGTCGCTGCCCAGGAAAAAATGCCGCACACCAGCATTATTGTGGATGTAGACGCTCTCTGGCTGCTGTAGTTAAGACTAGCGCCAGACTGTTTGCTGCAAGGGAGCGGCAACGAAGGTGAGGATGAGCATTCCTAATGCTACGACCGCCAGCAGCTTGCGCTTGTTGTCCAGTCCTGGCCAGGGAATCGTCTGCGGATGCCGCATTCCCGTGAGGCCGACCAGGACCGCCCAAACCAGCCAGCCCTCCCAACCTGACCAGCGGCCTCCAATGAAACGGAAGTCGCGCAACACGGCTATTGTTCCGAGTGTCAATAACATCGCAATCGTGACGCGCGTCACATGACGGTGTGCGCGCGGCCAGACGGCATAGATAATGTGCCCCCCGTCGAGCTGACCACCGGGCAATAAATTCAGGGCCGTAGCGAACATTCCGACCCAGGCGGCGATGGCTGTGGGGTGTAGGTGCAGTTCGTTTAAGGCTACGCCTCCTACCGAGCCCGGCAGCCACGCGCCCATTAGGCGGTACACCAAATGAAAGATGAGCGGGTAGCCCAACTGAATGTCCGAAGGTGGGATGGCCGGATTTAGCGGCTTGGAAAGCGAAAAGGCGAATACAAGCGTGATCACTGCAACAACGAATCCAGCGATCGGCCCGCCAATGCCGATATCGAAAAGCGCCGAACGTGAGCGAATGGGTGATCGAATCCGAATAAATGCCCCCAGCGTGCCGATCGGGGTAGGGGCTGGAATAAAAAACGGAAGCGTCGCGTAAACACCGTATTTCAGACAGTAGAGATAGTGTCCCATCTCGTGGGCCAACAGGATCAGCATGAGGGTGGCCGCGAACGGAACTCCGAGTAGCAGCCGAGAGGGGTGTTGCAATGTCCAGACCACAGGAAACAAAGGCAGACTATCGGATTCACGAGAAAAAGTGGGTCGGTTATTGAGGAAGTTGTCCTCCATGCGGGCGCCTACCACCAGGGTGGTGAAGACGGTAGCCAGAAACAGCAAGGCGTGCAGCCAATAACGCCGGCGAGGGGGCCGGACGGTAAAGACTTCAACCGGCGCAGGGATCTCGTAAGTAGCAGAAGTTGGCGAAAAAGGTTCGGACATCAGCCTGAAAAGATTGTATCAAGCTCCCCAGAGGGGAAACTTGCAGCAGCGACGAGCTAAAAGAGAGGTTTAGTCTCTTAGTCTATGGATTGAAGTTCCTTGCCGGGCTTGAAGCGTACAGCTTTTCCAGGTGGGATGCTGACTTCGGCTCCGGTGCGTGGGTTGCGCCCGATGCCGGTCTTGCGGGGGCGTACGTTGAAAACTCCAAACCCCCGCAGTTCAATGCGATCGCCGTGAGATAGCGCCTTTTTCATGCTCTCGAAGACGGTCTCAACCGCCAATTCGGCCTTGGTCTTGGTGATTCCCGTCTTATTCACGACTTCGTTGATGATGTCTAGCTTGATCACGGGCGCTCCGACTGAAGCGGTCCCCGCTTTGCCGCTGCGAAGACTGCTAAATCGCGGATACTAAAGGGCCGAGAGGCTATTGTCAACGGCAGGTTTATTCTCGAGCTTTGAAAAATGAGGGAGTTTACTGGCCGTGGCGCTTGCCGTTTTCGCTTTCTTTGTACAGGTATTTTATGGAGGGCTTGTAGATCATCAGGTTGGGCTGGCCGTTGCGATTTACCTTAATGCAGTTCCGGTCATACCATTCGATAATTCCATGAATCTCTTCCCCATCGCGCAGCACCAAGACCATTGGCGTCTTGCTCTGCATCTGCTTCTGATAATAGAAGTTCTCAGCATTGGTCTGTTCGGGAGGGGCACTCTTACGCGGGCTCATGGCAGCAGTACGCTCGGGCCTGTCGCGGCGCTCACCCGCAGGCTCAACGCGGTTATGGTTGTGCTCGGCGCGATTGAATGTGGGGCGAATCAGTCGGCGATTGGAAAATTCTTCTGTTTCCAGGGCGCGTCCGACGGCCGTTGCATCCAGACTTTCCTTCATTTCGCACCGCCCATGGTTGAAATGCGCGCACATGGAGCGCGCAGACAGCCACCCTGTTTAGCCGTTAGTGAATTACTCGCGTGAGGGTGAATCTTCGCCTACCGTATCACAAGAACTGGTGCAATAACAATTCTTTGGTACTCACCTGTGGTGACGTCGCATTTTGCGACGCCGTTATCAATCAGTTAGTTAAGAGCTTCACGCCGGTCTGTTAACCTTTTTCTAACGCGGTGGCGAACGCGTCCAAGGAGAGCGAGCGCAGCAGGTTCCTCCGCATGCCGCTTTCAACCTCTCCCAGCCGCGCACTCGCCGCGGAGAGCCACGCAAAGTCCACTGCTTTGGCCATCTTTTTGAGCTCGCCGGCAATGTCGGTGTTGCGCACCAGTTCAGGGAGGCCGGCGTCTATGAAGATGAGGTCCTGCAAGAGCGAGTAAATCGCCCGGATGAGCCGTTGGGTCTTTTCCTGGCCTTCTGCTCCGGCCCGATAAGTCTCGGTGACCCGGAACAGTGCACTGTGGTCGGCAGCCGCAATGGCCGAATTCAGGAGTGTCAAGGCATCGGTGCGGGCTTCGGTGTAGGTGGTCAAATCAAAGCCGCGGGCCCGTCCGATCGCGCCTTCAGCCAGGCGTGCCACCAGCGCGCGTTGCTTGGGTGTCCATTGCGGACGCCTCTCTGCCAGGTCACGCTCAATGGCTTCGACCGGAAGTGCCGCCAGAGAAAGTGTGACCGAGCGTGAGCGGATGGTCGGGAGCAACTGTCCGGGATTTTCTGCCAGCAGGAAAATGGTGGCAAACTCCGGCGGCTCTTCAAGCACTTTGAGCAGGGAATTCGCCGCCTCCTTCATAAGCGCCGCAGTGGTAAAGATGTACACCCGCTGCCTGCCTTCGCTGGGCCGGTAGTAGATACCTCCGATCACATGCCTTACCTGGTCCACCTTGATCAGCATCTGCGGCGGATCGGGAGGGATGATCAGCACATCGGGGTGGGTTTGGATCAGAATGCGCGTCTCGCGCTTGTCGGCGTCACGCATGCTCTCCCGTGCTTCAACCGCTTCGGCGCAGCGTGCCTCTAAATCGTCCGCTTGAGCTATGCGGATGCAGTTCTTGCATGTCCCGCAGAAATCCGGCAGGCCATCTTTTGTGGCCGGCGGCGAAAGACAATTCATCGCCTTGGCCATCATCTGGGCCAGGGTGTACTTTCCAGCTCCGCGCGCCCCTGACAGGATTACCGCATGCGGAAGCCGATCACGCCCCAGCATGCCCCGCAGGCGCCGGACTACTTCTTCGTTGCCATGGAAGTCGGAGAAGGGCATTAGGTTAGATCTCTCATGCTGTCCTCGCGGCCAGCCGCAACTTTTCGCGGACCGCCTTCACGATATCGGCATGGACCACGTCGGGTTGTCGGCGAGCGTCCACCACAAAGAACCGGTGGGGCTCGCGGCGCGCTATGGCCAAATATGCATTCCGTACGCGCTCGAAGAACGCTCGACTCTCCTGCTCAAAACGATTCTCGTCGGCTTGGTCCCCTGGACGGGACTGATTGCGCCGCCGAGCGCGGGCCACGCTGGCCGAAACCTCGGAATCCATGAGGATGGTCAAGTCTGGCTGCAGATTACCGCACAAAGTCCGATGCAGGGTGAGCACCGGCTCACTACCTAGTCGCCTGCCGCCCCCTTGGTAGGCTTCCGTGGAGTCGGTAAAGCGGTCGCACAACACGATTCGACCCGCCTGTAGCCCCGGCAGGATCACCTCTTTCAGGTGCTGCGCACGGGAAGCGAACATCAGCGCAAGTTCAGCCCATGGGGAGAGTCCGGCGGTGGACGAATCCAGCAGCACGCCGCGAATTTTCTCTCCTACTGCGGTGCCTCCCGGCTCGCGAGTAGCGACGACGTCGAGTCCGTCAGCACGCAGTACAGCCGCGAGCTTCTCCAGTTGCGTGCTCTTGCCGCAGCCATCAAGCCCTTCGATGGTAATGAACGTACCTTTGCGCTCGGCCACTGCAAAATCATAGCAGCTATTCGAAAAGCCTCGATTTAGGTGGCCCTCCGCGGGCTGTGGCCTTCGACAGGCATTACAGGTGGCTGTTATAGTCGAGAGTTTTCCATCTTCGATCAAGCATAAGTGAGGAACCAGTTCATGTTCTTGGGGCGGGTGCGTCGATTCTTTGCGGTCGTAGTTCTCTTATTTGTAACGAACGCTTTGCTGGCCAAGGACGGCCCAACGGTGAAGCTTTCCGTGGACGCAACCGAGGCGGCGCGGAAGATCTTTCACGCGCACATGGTTATTCCTGCCAGCCCTGGCACCCTTACTCTCTATTATCCTAAGTGGATTCCCGGCGAACACGGACCCGATGGTCCGATCAGCGATTTGGCAGGACTGAAGTTCACCGCTAATGGCCAAACCCTTTCCTGGCGGCGAGACCTGCTGGACATGTTCACGTTTCATATCACCGTTCCGCCGGGAGTGACCTCGGTGGAAGCGTCACTGGATTATCTTTCACCCGCGGTGGCGAGCGGTTTTTCGGGGGGGTCGTCAGCCACCGCACAAATGGCGGTGGTTAGCTGGAACCAGGTGCTTCTCTATCCCAGCGGTTTTACTGCCGACCGGATAACTTTCAATGCCGACTTGCGCTTGCCCACCGGATGGAAATTTGGGACGGCACTGCCGATCGCGAATCAAACCGGCGACCAGGCCAGCTTCAAGCCCGTCTCGCTTTATACGCTCGTAGATTCTCCCGTGATCGCTGGGGCGAACTATCGTGTGATGCCCCTCACTGCGGCCGGACGAACTCCACCGGTCGAAATGGACATCGCTGCTGACAGCGCCGCCGCACTCGATGCGCCTGCGGAAGTTTGGGACCACTACAAAAACCTGGCGCAGCAGGCTTATGCTCTATTTGGTGCGCAGCACTACCTCGACTACCACTTTCTCTTCAGCTTGAGCGATCACGTCGCTCACTTCGGCTTGGAGCATCACGAATCTAACGATAGCCGCATTGGCGAACGCGGAATCATAGATGACGACGAGCGCAAGCTCAGCGCCGGCCTGCTGCCGCACGAATATGTGCACTCGTGGAATGGCAAGTATCGCCGACCAGCGGACCTCGCCACGCCGGAATATCAGACGCCCATGAAGACAGACATGCTGTGGGTGTATGAGGGGCTGACCTCCTATCTGGGAGACGTCCTGACGGCGCGTAGCGGGTTATGGACTCCAGATCAGTACCGTGATGAACTGGCGTTGATCGCAGCCCAATTGGACCATCGCCCTGGCCGCACCTGGCGCGATTTGCAGGACACCGCCGATGCCGCGCAGACTCTCTATTTTTCGCCGCCGCAGTGGGATTCCTGGCGACGTGGGACTGACTTTTACGATGAAGACGTGCTCACCTGGCTGTGGGCGGATGTGATCCTCCGCCAGCAGACTCACAACAGCAAATCGCTTGATGACTTCTGCAAACTCTTCCTCGGAGCGCCGAGCGGTCCTCCGGCGGTGAAAACTTATACATTCGACGACATAGTGAATGCGCTCAATCAGGCAGCTCCCTACGATTGGCGCGGATATTGGACGACGCGGCTCCGCGGCAAATCGCCGCATGCTCCGCTGGGCGGCATTGAAGGAAGTGGATGGCACGTGGCGTATGACGAGAATCAGTCTGAAATGGCGAAAGCCCGCGAGGGCCAGGACAAGGAAATAGACGCGCAGTATTCAGTTGGATTGCTGCTACAGGACACCGGAGTCATCGTTGACACAATCCATGGCATGGTGGCGGCCCAGGCAGGTATCGGTCCCGGAATGAAGGTGATTGCGGTGAACGGACGTAAGTTCTCATCAGAAATTTGGCACGCCGCACTGAAGGCGACCAAAAATGCCAGCGGCCCCCTGGAACTACTGGTCGAGAACACCGATTACATCAAGAGTTATGCGCTGAATTACCACGAAGGCGAGAAATATCCGCATCTTGTCCGCGACAACGGCAAACCAGACTTGCTGACCGATATCATCAAGCCGCATTAAGTTCAGTTGTGTATTGGGGATTGCGGTTCTCTAGTCCTCTGTGACTCCCGCGAAGAGATCCGTTTCCTGTTCTATTTGTCTAGGAGTCCTTGTCGCCACCAGGTGAAACATCTCGCGAGTCCCGCGTTGCCGGACGGTGTTCTGGAAAATAGGGAACAGCGGCGACTGGCTGGAATGTGCCTGGAAGGCTTTGATCTTTATCTCCAGATAATTGCCGATCTCTATAATGCAGGTACTTGGTGGGGGTGCAGTAGGTTGCCGGTTCGGCAGCACTATCCCGGCGGTGGAATAGTACAACTTCTGTGCCAGATAGGGCTTCACAGAGTCCTTCAGCTGCTCTGGAAAAACATTGGTTCGTCCTGCCCATTCGAATGCGAGGCTGGTGAATACTCCCGCCATGGCATGGTCCGGATGGCCGGTAACGCCGCCATCAGGGCCAAAACTGGCTACCACTTGAGGCCGAATCTTGCGGATGCGTGCTGTTAATTCAGCGACAACGCTGTATAGGTCAATACGGTGCAGATGCGCATCCGCGTAATCGAGGACTTCGCAGTGCGTAACCTTCAGGATTGCGCAGGAGGCTGCGAACTCCTTGCGGCGCAGCGTTGCCAGTTCCTGATCGCTTCGCGCCCCGCCCCGATTCGTCGCTGCTTGTCCCGGAGTCAGGCAGATGACGTGGGTTTCGATTCCGCGGTCGTGGTAGAGCGCCAGCGATCCTCCGAAATTGCCGGCTTCATCATCCGGATGGGCGGTGACGCACAACAGTCGCAGCATGGCGTTCCAGCATACAGGATTTGAATTCTGCAGGAAGGTCAGTCACCGGCGGCAGCTTCGGCCAGGACTTCCAGGACCTCTTCAGGCTGGGCATCTTCACCAGGCGAATTCTCGGTCAGCATGAACTCTAAGACTTCCTGTGGAGAGGGCGCCGTCCAGACTGGCGCGAACGACTGCCTGTGCAGCGGCGATGGCCCGTACTTGCGAAGAGCGGCAATATGCTTGGGCGCGCTGTATCCCTTGTTGGAGGCAAGATCGTAAGCCGGGAAGACCGGCGCCCACTCGCAGACAAGGCGATCGCGTTCTACTTTTGCAATTATTGAAGCCGCCGCAATCGAAGCAGAGAGTGCGTCACCGTGAATGATCTTGGTTTGCGGGCACTCGTAAGGGATGCGCAATGCGTCAATTAACAGATGGTCGGGCGTCGGCGAAAGCTGCTGCACCGCGTCCACCATGGCTTGAATGGACGCGTAATAGATGTTGATTTGGTCAATGCGCGCCGCGTCCACCCCCGCAACCGCAATGGCGAGGGCATGTTCGCGAATCCGCTCTGCCAAGACCTCGCGCCGATCAGCTTTCAGTAGCTTGGAATCGCGGAGCCCGCGGATGCGGTAAGCAGGATCGAGGATCACAGCGGCAGCAACAACCGGGCCGAAGAGCGAGCCGCGCCCGACCTCATCGACGCCTGCCACCAGCCGTGCGCCCGCTTGCCATGCCCGTTTTTCAAAGCGAGTCGTGCAGTGAAGCCGCTTGAGCAGGCGAAGCTTCGCAGCCGCCTTGGAGAGCTTTCCGTCTTCGCGTTTGGGTCGAGGAGACACTAACTGGGCAATGGCTCAGGGGAATAAAACGATCATCCACCATGGCCCATCGCCACGCAAGAAGGAAATCGCAGCCTATTCAACTTCTTTCAGCCGGGCAGCTTTGCCCTTCAGGTCGCGAAGGTAATACAACTTGGCGCGACGGACTTGCGATGAGCGCACCACATCTACCCGGTCAATCACTCTGGAGTTGATGGGAAAAATGCGTTCCACGCCCTGGCCGAAGCTCACCTTACGGACGGTGAAGCTGGCCTGGGGCCCGCGGGTGCGAGAGATGACTGTCCCTTCAAAGGCCTGCAGGCGCTCCTTATCGCCCTCGGTGATCCGGACGTGTACTCGGACCGTGTCTCCGGGCGCAAACTGCGGAACGTCTTTACGCAGCGACTTGGCCAGCAGCTTCTGAATTATTGGTGAGCTCGACATGTTTTTTTTCCTTGTGGCGCGGCAAGTCCGCAGCCCTTTATTGATAAATCCAAAGTGTTACATTCTAAACTGTTCGCCCCGTAACCTGCCCCAGCAGGTCTCTATCTTCCCCACTCAGTTCGGCCCGTTCCAGCAAATCAGGGCGGTTTCGCAATGTCTTCTCCAGGGCGGTGCGACGGCGCCAACGCCGAATCTGCTCGTGGTCCCCTGAGACCAGCACTTGCGGGACCGGCAGCCCCCTGAAATCCGCGGGGCGAGTGTAATGGGGATAATCCAACAGCCCCCCCGAAGCACAAGTTGAATCTGGAGCATTGTTCACGGCTGCGCTATAGTCCCCACGTACGCCGGCGGCATTTCCGCTGAAGGAGTCCTGCCGCGCGGAGGCTTCGTTGCCGAGCGCTCCGGGAACAAGCCGGATGACCGTGTCTAATAGCACCGCTGCTGCCAGTTCGCCACCGCTCAGGATGTAATCTCCAATCGAGAGTTCTCGGTCAGCAAGAAAGTCGCTGACGCGCTCATCCACGCCCTCATACCGTCCGCAGATAAGCACGATGCGTTCTAGTCCAGCCAACCGCTCCGCCGTCTGCTGATTGAAGCGTTCGCCCCGTGGGGAAAGCAATATAACGGAATGCTTTGCACCTGCATTTAATCGTGACTCGCGCGATGCCAGCCCCAATGATTCGACGCATTCGAAAATCGGCTCGGGCTTGAGCACCATCCCCTCACCACCGCCGAATGGGCGGTCATCAACCGTTCGATGGCGATCGTGAGCAAAGGCACGCAAGTCGTGCACCTGGACGTCAACTAGTCCGGTCTCGCGGCTGCGTCGAATGATTCCATGATCGAGAGGGCCGCGAAAAAAATCCGGGAAAATTGTGATGAGGTCGAATTTCATCGCTTATCGCGCTATCGTTTACTAACTCTCACTTCTGTTTTCGCCTTGGCCTCGGTTTAGACGAAGCAAACTGCCGCTTCTCGTCCTCGCTTAGCGGAGCGTTGACTTCAAGCAAGCCTTCCGGCAGCCGCATCCGAATGCACTTTCGCTCCAGGTCCATCCCCTCCAGATACTCGGCTGCGAAGGGTAACAAATACTCGGCCGCGCCTTCTCGCACAATCAAGAGCGGCGCTTCACCCGTGCCAAATTGCACTTCCGCTACCTGACCGAGCCTCAGCTCCCTTTCGGCGCTCACTGTCCACACGGCACAACCCACCAAATCACTCGTGTATGCGGAGCCGGGCTCCAGCTTCTCGCGCTCGTCCTTGTGGATTTGGAGCTCGCTGCCAACCAGGTCTTCTGCCTGGTCCATAGAATCCACGCCGGCAAACTTAAGCACGTATCGTTCCTGATGTGGCCAAAAAGATTCCAGCTGCAACTGCCGGCGCTCGCCGTTCCGTCCCAAAGCATAGATCCGCCTGCGCTCGGCAAACCGCTCCGGAAAATCGGTGTGGAGTTCGACTGCGACTTCGCCTCGTCTGCCCTGCGTCTTCACAACGAGCGCGATGCTGATGAAGTCTTGTTCGGCTATCCAGGACTCCAGAATTACTCCAGGATCTCCAGTGTAAAGCGCTTGTGCAATTTCATGCCGCCGGCGCTTAAGATGGTGCGAATGGAGCGTGCGGTGCGACCCTGTTTGCCAATGACTTTACCTACGTCATTAGGCGAAACACGCAACTCGAGTACTGTTACCTGCTCACCTTCCACCGATTGGACGGCGACCTTTTCCGGCTCGTCCACCAGCGCGCGTGCAATCTGCTCCACCAGACTTCGCATATCCCCACCCTGATCCGTGGCCATCTGGATCTACTCCTGTTTGTGGGGCACCGTCCAACGCGTTCACGCCTCCTGCTATGCCGCTGGTTGGGAGCTGGGTTGGGAAGACTTCGACATCAATTTGCTGACCGTCTCTGACATGGTCGCACCCTTGGACACCCAGTGCTCGATGCGGTCGCGTTTCAGATCAATGCTGGCCGGCGAAGTCCGTGGATTGTAAGTCCCCACAACCTCGACCGACCGGCCGTTACGCGCACGCTCTTTCTCAATCACAACCACACGATAGTAAGGCTGCTTGCGCGCACCCATGCGCGCCAAACGAATCATTAACAAACCAACATCCTTTCTAAACGGATCCGAGGAATGGGAGCAAACCTTTATTATCCCGTAAGTTGAAAGGCTTGGCAACCCTCCTTGGAGGCATGTATGGGTGCTAAACGACGTTGAAGGCGTCACCCCACGAGACGAGAATTGGTGACTCCGCGAGTACCCTAACTCGTTTACCCGACACGTGTCCAGAAAAATCCGCCTTTGTTCTGAAGGTGAAACAAATTATGGCTCCGGATTTTAGAACAAGAGCTACTCTCGATTCCGGTTTTTAGAACAGAATGGCTTGATCCCTTTCCAGAAGTACTTATCCTGCCAACGAGGAGAGGATCTCTGCCGGCTCCGGCCGGCGCGTGTAGTCGGGATCTGCACTGGCATACAGCACCTCGTGTTCCTTCCCCAGAATATAGGTGCCAGGGGCCGGGAGCTCCCAACTGTCTTCGCCATTGATAAAAGGCAGGTTAACGAACGTAGTGCTGTAGATTTTCTGTTGTGGTTCAGGGACGCGGTACACCAGCCCGAACTGCCTGGCTACCTGATTGTTAGCATCACTCAGCAGTGGAAAGTGAATTCCGTGCTGGTCCTGCATGAAGAATCCTTGGCGCACGGTTTGCGGGGAGATGGCAATCAACTCGGCGCCGGCTTTCTTTATTTGAGGATGGATGCGATTCATCGCCTCCATCTGCGCCACACAGAACGGACACCAGCGCCCGCGAAAAAAACAGACAACCAGCTTTGAGCCGCTCAATAGGGAAGCCGAAGAGACCAAGTTGCCGTTCTGGTCCGGAAGTTCAAAAGACGGTGCCTGCGCACCTCTAGAAAGAGAGTGTCGGGAAATCCCCGACGCGCGCAACGAATCAATAGTTTGGCGATGGATTGCCTGGGTGGCTGCCGGGACGTATTGTTCCGCCATGGCCCTGCGCTGGTCCAACTCTTCCTGAAGAGTGGCACATTGCGCTGCGGCTTCCGCCTCTTCCAATCCCCGCCATTTCATTGAGTGCACTCTTTTGGGTGCAGTTTACATTCCCGGCAGCTTCATACCAGCCAATCGGCGGGCGAAGCTGCCCTTGCCGATCTGCTTGAACATTTTTCGCATTTGCGCATACTGCCGCAGCAGGTGATTCACTTCCTGCACGTTGGTTCCTGACCCTCGGGCGATGCGCTTCCGCCGACTGCCGTTGATGGCTTCGTGGTGCTCACGTTCGTATGGCGTCATGGAATTAATGATGGCCTCGACACGGGTGATTTCTTTTTCGTCCACTTTGTCGGCCATTCCTTGCAAGCCGGAGAATGGCCCAATGCGCGGCAGCATGCCAATTAAGCTCTGTAGCGAACCCATCTTCTTGACTTGGCGCAGCTGATCGCGGAAATCCTCCAGCGAAAAGCCGTCCCCAGCGAACGCCTTCGTGGCCAGCTGTTCTGCTTTTTTCTTGTCAACATTCTCCTCGGCCTTTTCGATGAGAGAGAGAATGTCGCCCATGCCGAGGATGCGCGAGACGATGCGGTCCGGATGGAATGGCTCCAGCGCATCGTATTTCTCACCCGTTCCGATGAACTTGATGGGCTGACCCGTGACGTGGCGAATGGAGAGCGCAGCGCCGCCGCGAGCATCGCCGTCCATCTTGCTGAGCACCACCCCGGTGAGCGAAAGCTTTTTATGGAATTCCTCGGCGGATTTCACCGCGTCCTGACCGGTCATTGAATCCGCGACGAACAAAATCTCCTGCGGATTTAGCAATCGCTTGAGCGACTGCATCTCGTCCATGAGTTGTTCGTCAATATGGAGACGGCCGGCGGTGTCCACCACCAGCACGTCGGAGCCGCTGTTGATGGCTTCCCGGCGCGCTTCTTTGGCCAAACGCTCTACAGTTGCGGTGTTGGCTTCCTCTACCTGGCCCTCATAGATATTCGCGTGCACGGCATCGGCAACGATTCGTAACTGTTCGCGCGCCGCGGGACGGTAAACGTCCACGCTGACCAGCATGGGCCGGTGGCCGCCTTTTTTCAGCCAGTGGGCGAGTTTGCCTGAGGTGGTGGTCTTGCCGGAACCTTGGAGGCCGGCCATCAGCACCACGCTAGGCGGCTGGGAGGCAAACTTCACTCGCGCAGTGTCCCGGCCGAGCAGTTCAACCAGTTCGTCGCGAACTATCTTGACCACCTGCTCTGCCGGCGACAGCGCAGTCATCACTTCCTGGCCGAGCGCCTTCTCTCGAATGCGATCAATAAGGTCTTTTACAACTTTGAAATTGACGTCAGCTTCCAGCAGCGCGAGCCGGATTTCACGCAACGCCTCGCCGATGTTTTCCTCGGTGAGCTTGCCCTGGCCGCGGAGGTTCTTGAAGGCGCGCTGCAGCTTTTCGCTAAGATTCTCAAACATAAAGAAAAACTCTGCTCTCGATTATTTTATCAGCCGGCCTGGAATATCTGCTTCGCCGCAATAACGGTATTGCAATGGATGGTCACAGTGTCTTCCACTCGCCGGGCATAGCCGCCAGCGTAGGTGATCATCACCGGTATCTCACGCGAACGCGCCACCTGCAGCACCAGTTCGTCGCGCCTTTTGAGGCCTTCGATGCTGAGTCCCAAACCGCCCAGTTGGTCCTCGCGATAAGGGTCGGCTCCGGCGATGTAGCAGAGCAGATCGGGCTGGAACTGCCGCAGGCCGGAGCTGAGGGCGTTGTCCAGCCATGCCAGGTACTCAGCGTCGCCAATGCCGTCCGGAAGGTTCACATCAATGTCGGAAGAGGGCTTCCACGCGGGATAGTTATGTTCCTGGTGTAGCGATATGGTGAACACGCTGCCGGAGTTCTGAGCGATGTCCTCCGGTTGTGCGCCGAACATGGCAGCCGACCACGAAGGTAGTTTTTGTCCTTGCGCCTTGGCGCCTCCAAAAATTGCCGCCGTTCCGTTGCCTTGGTGAACGTCACAGTCCACCGTCATGGCGCGGGAAATCACCCCATCTCTTTGCAGACGGCGAATCGCGACCGCAACATCATGGATCATGCAGAAGCCCTCACCGTGATCGGGAAAGGCATGATGAAAGCCGCCACCGACGCTCACGGCGCATCCATCCCGCAGGGCGTTCTTTGCCGCGAGGATGGAGCCGCCCGCCGCCAGCCAGAAGGCGCGAACCAGCTCGGGCGAGTACGGCACTTCAAGGAGCATCTCCTCACGCGGCGACAATGTACCGGTTTTCAGTTTGCGGACGTAATCTGGAGTGTGTACCAGAAGAATGTCTTCGTCACTCGCGGGTTGCGGAACGACGAAATCTTCTGGCGCGGCAATCCCCGTTTGCAGCAGCTGCTTTTTTATCAGCCGGTACTTCTCAGCGGGAAACACGTGTGCCCCTATGGGCAAATAGTAATCGTCGCTATAAACCAGCTTGAAAGGCAGCATCGGTTTGAAATATACGCCGGATGATTAACTTGTGAAGCAGCTCTGGCCAGAGTCTCTGGCGAGCAGTTTCCCTTTGACTGCGTGCCGCATCCCACAAGATGGCGAAGTCTGGGAGGTCCAATGAGTTTGCTCGACAGGTTTCGAAAGGCGGAGCGACGGGGCAGAGAACAGATTGAAAGAGCGCGCCAGAGCTTCGAAGAGGCGCAAAGCATGATGCGGCGAAAGATGCGTATCCATCCGCGCATCAGGCGTACTCGCGAGACACCGCCCACCGTGCTACAGAGCCCGGAAGAGGTTACAAGAATGCGAGCCGGGGAGAATATAGCCAATTCTGCCGCAAGAGAAAGTGCCTCGCCGCGGGAGCCCGCGGCGAGGGCTGAGGAGCGCCCCAGGCCGATCATTTCGGTGAATGGAAAGGATGTAGCGCACGAAGATCTTGATCGTGCGAAATCGGATAGTGGCGGTTCCAGAGACGTCAAGAAACCGGCGGCATAAGCTTACCAGCGCGATTTGTCATTTTCTCTTTGCCGGCGACCCGACGACTGGCCGGCGTATCGGAACAATCGCGCCCTGTTCCGCATTGACGTGAGCGCCTGCCCGATTGAGAACTTCCTGCTGAATGAAGTTAACGAAATCGTGGATTTGGCGCTGCATTTCTTCCATACGCTCGCGCATTTGCAGGATGATGGCAATGCCGGAAATGTTCACCCCGAGGTCGCGCGCCAATGAAAGAATGAATTCCAGCCGCTGCAGGTCTTCATCAGTGTAAAGGCGGGTGTTTCCTTCGGTGCGCGACGGCTTTAGCAGGCCCTCGCGTTCGTATAAACGCAGCGTTTGCGGATGGATGCCGTACATCTCAGCTACGGCCGAGATCATGTAGGCACCCTTGGATTTGCGCTTTCCAGCCACGGTTCCAGCTCATACTACAACAGGCCTCACCACAAAGGACACGAAGGAACACATCGGATGAGGCCAGGCAGGATCTGGAGCAAAGTTTTTTTCTAGATGGCATATTTGGGTGGAGCAGCGAAGGCTAATCAAAAAGAGAAGGCGAGGGTTGGCAGTCCTGGCTTTCTCTAGGCGGTCGCCTGTGGGTTCTCCGGCGCGGGGGCCAGCCAACCGGTATGACGCAGAGCTTCCTTGATGATGTACGCGATTCCGCCGCCTCCGATCAGCAACAGCCCGAAAGTCAGCGAGCTCATCCCCAGGATTTGCTCCTGCTGTCCTCGCACTATTGAAAAGCCCAGCAGCAGCGCAGGGAAGACACCCAGCATGACTGCCCCAAGCATTCCGCCGGGGACGCGAAACGGGCGCGGCAGGTTCGGTTCCCGGATGCGCAGAACGATCAGTGCCAGGAATTCGAGCACCAGGCTAAGGCCGTAGATCAGAATGTCAATCGTGACCAGCCGTTCAAATCCCAAGCCCAGGCAGCATGCCCATCCCACGGCACAAACTGCGATCGCTACCCAAGGAGCCCGTGTTTTGGGATGCAATTTCCCAAACACCTTTGGCAACATGCCGTCCTGCGCCATTGCGAGCGGCAAGCGCGAGTAGCTCATCACCAGAGCATTGAACATTCCGAAGCCGCTCATCATGCCGCCCAGGACGAGCGCTACCCTCAGCCACTGTCCGCCGAGCATACCGGCAATATCAGCCCAGGAGCCGGTTTCGAATGCTTTGGCTGGCAGTCCGGTGAGGTACACCGCTGCCACGGGAACCATATAGCTCAGCCCAACGATGGTGACTGCAGCCAGCATGGCACGCGGGTAAGTGCGCTGCGGACGTTGGACCTCCGTGGCGATAGTGGAGGCATTGTCCCAACCCATGTAGTTCCACATCGCGATCAGCAACCCACCGATGATATCTACGCTGCTGGTTGTGGGTGGCACGGCAGCCGCCAGCGCTCCATGTCTGAAGGGCGCCAATACGACGATCAGCGCAAAGGGAGCGGACAAAATGAAGAACAGCCACAGCGAGGTCACGCCCACTACTTTCACGCCTGCAATATTGAGTAACGCGCACACCGCAACCACTCCTACGCCTACCATCACTCCACGGTGGCCAACCGCAAACCAGGGGACGAGCCGGGTCATATAAGCAACAAAGAGGGTGGGGTAGATCGCCATATCGAAAATGGAAGCTACCAGCGAGAGCCATGCCTCCTGGAAGCCCCAAAAGTTCCCCAATGCGCGGCGTACCCAGGCGTAGTAGCCGCCCTCTTCGGGTATGGAGCTGGAGAGCTCACCAATCATGAAAGCTGTGGGCAAGCTCCAGAGCAACGGGGTGAGCAGAAGAATCAGGATGGCGCGGCCATAACCGGCGCCGTGCATGATCTCTTCTGTACCGTAAGTACCACCCGAGACCATGAAAAACGTAGCGGCCACAAGTGGCCACAGGCGCAGCTTGGCAGAGGTTCTCTTGGAGGAGATCTGTAATTTCTTCGGAAGGGGAACTGGGTGCTGGCTAACGCGGGCTGGCGTGCTTGCCAATTTCGACGGCTACCTCCTCGTGCGATCCTGGCTCTCTGGTCAAATCACCGTGGAGCTGACTCGCAATCGCAGAATACAAGGTATTGATGCTGACGCAAGAGTTTTTTGCAATTTTTTTTAAGGCTTAAACCACGCAGGACACAGAGGCCACGGAGGAGTTCTGTTGCTTCTCAGAGTGGGGACTTTCCTCCGCGCGCTCTGTGCTCTCCGTGGTTAAGAGTTCAGATTTGCCGCCACAACTCCGCGCGTGGGTCTTCAGGGTTTAACCGGGCGAGCTCCCTCAGGATTTCCTTGGTCTTCTCATCACGCGGCATGGGAACGCTTATCTTGATTTCGACGATCTCATCGCCGCGTACGCCATCCCTGGTCGCTGAAGGCACGCCCTTTTCGCGCAGGCGCAGCTTCTGGCCGCACTGGGTGCCTGGCGGGATTTTCAGCAGCGCCCGTCCATCAATCGTGGGAACTTCAATCTTGGCGCCTAAGCCGGCTTCGCTCGCGCTTACCGGCACGGTGAGGTAAATATCGTCACCTTCGCGCCTAAATACCGGATGCTCTCCGGTGCGGATAATCACGTACAGGTCCCCCGGTGAGCCACCATGGGCTCCTGCGTTACCTTTACCTGCGATCCGAATGCGCTGCCCATCGCGAGTGCCGGCCTTGATGCGTACCTCCAGAGGCTCAGTTCGCTCTACTACGCCTTCGCCTCCGCACACCGGGCAAACCGTAACGTTCTTTCCCGTTCCATGGCAGCGCGGACACTGGACGTTGAATTTCATCCGTCCACCGGTTTGTGTGACTTGTCCCGTGCCTTTGCATTCCGGACACACGCCCGGGGCTTCCAAAAAGCCGCGACCCTGGCAATTGCTGCAGGTATCGCGACGGGTAATGTTCAAGCGCAACACGGCGCCACGAATTGCCTGCCAGAAGCCGACCGTGACCTGGTATTCCAGATCAGTGCCCGGCTCGGGGCCACTGGGTTGCTGACCGCGGCCACTGAAGATGCCGGAAAAGATGTCCCGGAATCCGCCACCGCCACGCTTGCGCTCGCCTCGCCCGCCACTGCCCTCGAACATGTCGGAGAAGTCAAAGCCGCCGAAGTCAAATGGCACCCCTTGCGCTTGTCCCGCACCTTGACCGCCGGGGAAGCCGCCGAAGCCGCCTGCTCCAAACCCGCCGCCACCGCCCGCCCCGCCTCCAGCACGGGCATAAGCCTCGGCTGCGGCCGGATCGATATTGTCGGAGTAGTAGCCGAGCTGATCGTAGATCTTGCGCTTCTTAGGATCGCTGAGGACGTCATTGGCCTCGGAAAGGGCCTTGAACTTCTCTTCCGCAGTTTTATCGCCGGGATTGACATCAGGATGGTACTTACGTGCCAGCTTGCGGAACGCCTTGCGGATCTCGTCCGTCGAGGCGTTCTTTTTTACGCCGAGGGTGCCGTAATAGTCTTTGGTCTGGGTTGGCATTGATCCAACCTACGGGTTACTGGATTTTGTGCGGTCCTTCGATACCATCCGGCAGATCAACACCGCCTACAAATGACAGTGCGTCGTCATCCACCACAGGAATTCCTTTGATACCCTTCCGCGAGGGAGTGAACAAATACCACCCGCCTCGTTCGGAGACAAAGCTTAAAAAATATTGCTGACCTTTCACTTCAAATTGCAATTTAATTCTCCCTTGAAAAATCAGCCACGGATTTCACGGATATGCGGATTGCTTCTTCCGTGTAAATCCGTGGCCCAGTTTTTGAATAATTACTTCTTCTCGTCTACATCTACGTACTCGGCGTCTATGACTTCGCCTTCTTTCTTACTGCCGCCACCGTTTGCGTTCGGCTGTGGACCCGGCCCTGCTGCTCCGGGCTGGGCGCCCGCCCCGGGCGCTCCCTGTGGCTGGGCCCCGCGATACATCTGCTCGGCCAGCTTGTGCGAAGCCTGGGTGAGGGTATCGCGGGCCCGAGTCATCTGGTCCTTATCGTTACTCTCGAGCGCCTTCTTGGCGTCGGCTACAGCGTTTTCAACGTCACCTCGCTCCGAGCCGGAGATCTTGTCACCGTGCTCGCGAAGCATTTTCTCTACGCTATACACCAGGGTGTCGAGCTGATTGCGGGCATCGATTTCCTCCCGCTTGGCTTTGTCTTCCGCCGAGTGAGCGTCCGCTTCTTTGGCCATGCGTTCCACTTCTTCCTTGCTGAGGCCGGAAGAAGAGGTAATGGTGATCTTCTGGTCCTTCTGCGTCGCCGTGTCCTTGGCGGTCACGTTCAGGATGCCGTTGGCATCAATGTCGAACGTCACCTCAATTTGCGGCACGCCGCGTGGAGCGGGTGGAATGCCGGTCAGGTGAAACTTGCCGAGCGTGCGATTGTCGCGCGCCAGCGGTCGCTCACCTTGCAGCACGTGCACCTCTACCGACGTTTGGCTATCGGCAGCCGTGGAGAAAGTCTCCGTCTTGCGCGTCGGAATCGTCGTGTTGCGCGGGATCATGGGAGTCGCCACCCCACCCAACGTTTCGATCGAGAGGGTCAGCGGAGTCACATCCAGGAGCAACAGGTCTTTAACCTCGCCCTTGAGGACGCCACCCTGAATGGCCGCACCCACTGCCACCACTTCATCAGGATTAACTCCCTTGTGACCTTCTTTACCGAACAACTCCTTCACCAATTGCTGAATACGCGGCATGCGCGTCTGGCCACCGACCAGCACTACTTCGTTGATCTTGTCCGCGGTGACGCCAGCATCTTTCATGCACTGCTTGCACGGGCCCACCGAGCGCTGAACGATGTTTTCCACCATCTGCTCGAGTTTGCCACGAGTGAGACGCTTCACCAGATGCTTCGGGCCGCTGGCATCGGCAGTAATAAAGGGCAGGTTGATCTCGGTCTCCATGGTGGTGGAGAGTTCAATCTTCGCCCGCTCGGCCGCGTCACGCAGACGCTGGAGAGCCATCTCGTTGCCCTTGGCGTGCAGATCCAGGCCTTCATCCTTCTTGAATTCGTCTATGAGCCAGTCCACGATGCGCTGGTCGATGTTGTCGCCACCCAGGTGGGTGTCGCCATTCGTGGCCTTAACCTCAATGACGCCTTCGCCGACCTCGAGAATCGAAATGTCGAAGGTGCCGCCCCCGAAGTCGTAGACCGCGATCGTCTCATCCTTCTTTTTATCCAGACCATAGGCGAGCGCCGCCGCAGTGGGTTCGTTGATGATGCGCTTTACGTCGAGCCCAGCAATCTTCCCGGCGTCCTTAGTAGCCTGGCGCTGGGCGTCATTAAAATATGCCGGCACGGTGATCACGGCTTCGGCAACTTTTTCGCCGAGGTAGTCTTCCGCGGCTTTCTTGAGTTTTTGCAGAATCATGGCCGAGATTTCAGGCGGAGTGTGTTTTTTGCCCATGATCTCGACTGCCACTCGGTCGCCATCGGGGACCACCTTGTAAGGGACCATCTTCATTTCTTCAGAAACTTCATCGTAGCGGCGTCCCATAAACCGCTTGATGGAATACACGGTGTTCTCGGGATTGGTAATGGATTGCCGTTTGGCCACTTGGCCAACCAGGCGTTCGCCGGTCTTGGTAAAAGCCACCACCGATGGAGTGGTTCGCCCCCCCTCTTCATTGGGGATGACCTTCGGCTCGCCGCCTTCCATGACCGCCACTACGGAGTTCGTAGTGCCCAAATCAATGCCAATAATCTTTGCCATTTAAAAAACCCTCCTGCCGCAAATCATTGTAGCTAAACAAGTTCAGCTGAGACTCTGATCTAACAGCGGACTGATGATAAGACTTGAGTGCGTTACTGTCAAGGTCTTAGATGTCTAGGTTAGCCTTGCGGATGCAGTCTTGTACGAGGATTTTCCAGGGGGCCTGCTCCCCACCGCGACGTACTGCTTCGGTGGTTTTAGGGCGCATCGTAGATGCAGCACGAAAGGTAAAAAGAGCCCATGGCCGCAGAACCTACTTCACCGCGCAAGCTAACCCCCAGAGGCAACCAGGGCACAGGACCGGTTCCAGTGGACAGGGCTGCCCAGGAATCCCCAGAGCCAGCCGCACAGAACGGAGACACCGTGGTGCTGCCCGCGGAAACCGCGGCCGCCATGGAAGAAGAGCATGAAATTCTGCATGCGTCGATCCGTGCTGCCTCTGTTGGCCAATTAGTTGTCGCCACCGTCGCGGTGATCGGACTGTTCTATTTGGCAAAAATCGTATTGGTCACAGTCTTGACTGCTGTACTCATAGCCTTCATGTTGGAACCAATCGTGAATGGGCTGGGGCGGTTGAAGGTACCGCGTCCGGTAGGGGCGCTTATAACAGTTCTGCTGCTGTTGTCGGTCTCTGGAGCATTGACTTACTTTTTCTACAACCGGGTTGTTGCCTTCTCCAATGAATTGCCGAAGTACTCGGAAGAGGTCCGTGGCGTCATCAGTAAGGTCACGTCAAAGACCCGCAAAATCGAGGAAAACACCTCCAAGTTGCTCCAGCCTGCGGACAAGGGCAAGAACGCCGTGCCCGTCCAGGTGCAGCAAGCGCCCGGTGTGCTTCACCTGATAGCGGGAGGGGCCGGGATGGTAGGAAATCTTCTACTGTCGTTGGGCTTTATACCCTTTTTGGTGTACTTCATGCTGAGCTGGCAGGAGCACGCCCGACGCGCCACAGTCCAACTGTTTCCCAAAGAGCACCGTATTACCGCACACCGTACGTTAGGCAGAATTTCAAGCATGATCCGCAGCTTTATTATCGGCAATCTGGTGGTCGGACTGGTTAATTCCACCGTGAGTGCGATTGTGTTTTGGCAGCTTGGAATTTCTTACTGGTACTTCATCGGCATCATCAGCGGATTTGTCAGCGTGATTCCGTACCTAGGCATCGTGCTGGCCGTAGTGCCTCCCCTGGCGAGCGGCATCGGCGTACTGGATCGGTCGGGCGTGCTCCTCGTGATTGCGGCCGTTTTCGTGCTTCATCTGGTGAGCATGAACGTGCTTTATCCAAAGTTAGTCGGCCGCCGGGTGCAACTCAATCCATTAGCGGTGAGCCTTGGCCTTCTTTTTTGGTCGTGGATTTGGGGAGCAATGGGCCTATTGCTCGCTGTTCCCATTGTGGCCGCGACCAAGATAATCTGCGATCACGTGGATTCACTGCGGCCGGTTGGAGTGTGGTTGGGAGAGTAACTATCCACACTGCAACAGAACTGTGGGAACCTTTTACGCCTACTCAACGGTGACGGACTTGGCCAGGTTCCTGGGCTGGTCGACGTCGCAGCCGCGGCGCACGGCGACGTGGTAGGCCAGGAGCTGCAAGGGCACGACCTCGAGGATGGGCAGGAGCATCTCCGGCGCCTGCGGGATCCAGAGCACATGGTCGGCAGAATCGGCGATCTCTTCGTCGCCCTCATTGGCGATGGCGATCACCTGTCCGGAGCGGGCCTTCACTTCTTTTAAGTTAGATAGCGTTTTCTCGTAGCGCACCACTGAGCCGGGATCGTTTTTGTCGCAGGTGGCGAGAATCACCACCGGCAGATTTTCATCGATCAGCGCGTTGGGCCCGTGCTTCATCTCGCCTGCGGGATAGCCTTCGGCGTGGATGTAGGAAACTTCTTTCAGCTTGAGCGCGCCCTCAAGGGCCACCGGATAGTGAATGCCCCGGCCGAGGAAAAGGAAGTCCTGCGCCCGCGAGTACTCCCGCGCCAGCTCCTCGCAGGCCTCTTCGTGGGTGAGCAGGGTCTCGAGTTTTCCCGGAATCAGGGCCAGCTCGTGGATCAGTTTGCCGGCTTCGTCTCGCGAGAGCGTGCCCCGCACTTCACCGAGATAGAGCGCGAACAGATAGAGTGCTGTCAGTTGGGCGGTGAAGGCCTTGGTCGAGGCCACCCCGATCTCCGGCCCGGCATGCGTGTAGATCGTGCCCTGGGCCTCGCGGGTCACCATGGAGCCGACGACATTGCAGATGGCGAGCGTCTTTGAGCCCTTGCCCTGGGCCTCGCGCTGGGCGGCGATGGTGTCCGCCGTCTCCCCTGACTGCGAGATCAACAGGGTAATCGTGTCCGGGCCGAGTATGGGATCGCGGTAGCGCCATTCGCTCGCGTAATCCACCTCGACCGGCATGCGCGCCAGCCGCTCGATCATGAACTTGCCCGCCTGAGCGGCATGCCAGCTGGTGCCGCAGGCGGCGATGTTCAGCTTGCGCGCGGCGCGGAACTCGGCTTCCGAGATCTCCATCTCGTCTAAAAATACCTGCCCCGATTCCTGCGACACGCGGCCGAGCGTGGTGTCGCGGATGGCCCGCGGCTGCTCGTAAATCTCCTTGAGCATGAAATGCTTGAAGCCGCCCTTTTCCGCCATGATCGGGTCCCAGGTCACGTGCTGCACCTGGCGCGCGATCGGCTGCCCATCGAAGTCGCTCAGTTCCACTCCTGCCGGGGTGATCACCGCCAGGTCACCATCGGCGAGGAAGAACAGATCGCGGGTGTGGTAGAGAATCGCCGGCACATCGGAGGCCACGAAGTATTCGTCGTTGCCTAACCCGATCACCGCCGGCGGCCCGTTGCGTGCCGCCACTATCGTGTTGGGTTCTTCTTCCGCGATCACCGCCAGCGCAAACACTCCGCGCAGCTCGCGCACCGCCTTGCGCACCGCTTCTTCAAGCGCGATGGCATGGCCGTTTTTCTTCAGCAGGAAATACTTCTCCACCAGGTGGGCGATCACTTCCGTGTCGGTTTCGGTGGAGAAGCGGTGGCCCTCTTCCATCAGCTTCTTCTTGAGCGCCACGTAGTTCTCGATGATGCCGTTATGCACCACCACCACGCGGCCGGAGCAGTCGCGGTGGGGATGGGCGTTCTCTTCCGTCGGACGGCCGTGCGTCGCCCAGCGCGTGTGGCCGATGCCGTAGGTGCCATTCAGCGGCTTCAGCCGGATCACTTCTTCCAGGTTTCGGAGCTTGCCCTCCGCCCGCCGGATCTCCAGACCCGCGCCATTGCCCGCCACCGCAATCCCCGCCGAATCGTAGCCGCGATACTCCAGCCGCTTCAATCC